>NZ_LFJB01000012.1:0-125522 GCF_006658625.1 Bradyrhizobium sp. UNPF46 | reverse complement strand
CTGGCACCGGCCCCACGGTGGTATAGACTCACAAACGCCGATCAGCAGACTTGGGCTGACCAAGGACAACCTCTTGAGGCTCCACACCTAGGGCGAGCGAGCGCATCCATTGTCCATCCTGAAAATTCCGACGGCGAAGATCTTCGAGCCGCTACTCAAGCCTGCGCGCTACAAGGGCATTTACAGCGGGCGCAGCTCGGGCAAGTGGTTGCGCTGACGGCCAAGTGCATATCCCGCGATGCGGAACGCGGCCTGCGATGGTCCTTATAAGGTGAAGCGCGGCTTGTATGCGCAGGATCGAAGCCCGGCAGCCATGGCTGCCGGGCTTTTTTGCGTTGACAACCAATGCGAGCGAGACACTTGCGAAGTTGGCGGCGCCGGGCTTTAAGTTTGCCGTTGCGGGAAATTCGGCAGCCATAAGCCGATGTAAGGGAGCGTGCCATCGATGCCCACCAAGCCTCAATTGCCGGAACGTTCGCCGCGGGCGATGGGAGGGCCGACTGCGCTCGACGGTCTGCTGGTCGTTGATTTCACGCGGGTCGTCGCCGGCCCGGCCTGCACGCAGACGCTCGCCGATTTCGGCGCACACGTCATCAAGATCGAGAATCCGGACGGCGGCGACGATACCCGCGCCTATGAGCATGCCGAGATTGGCGGCGAGAGCGCCGCGTATTTGAGCCTGAACCGCAACAAGCGCGGCATCGCGCTCGACCTTTCCCTTCCTGAGGCCCGTGAGATAGCGCTTGACCTGATCCGCAAGGCGGATGTCGTCGTGGAAAATTTCTCGAGCGGGGTCATGAAGAAGTTCGGGCTGGATTACGAGAGGGTCGCGCCGTCCAATCCCCGGCTGGTCTATTGCTCGATTTCGGCGTACGGACGCTCCGGACCGTTCGCCTCGCGTCCCGGCTTCGATCCCATCACTCAGGCCGAGAGCGGCTTCATGTCGCTCAATGGATTTGCCGATGGCCCCGCGGTTCGCACCGGCCCTCCCATCGTGGATATGGCGACGGGGATGTCCGCCTGTAACGCGATACTTCTGGCACTGCTTGCGCGGGACCGGCTCGGCCGCGGGCAGCATGTCGAAGTCGCTCTGTTCGACGTCGCGATGGGGATGACCGGCTTCTACGGCATGGCCTATCTCATCAACGGTGAAAATCCCGGCCGGTTCGGCAATTCACCCAGCGGGTCGCCCACCGTCGGCGTCTACGAGGCTTCAGACGGACCGCTCTACATGGCCTGCGCCAACGATCGGCTCTATCGTCGGCTCGTGGTCGAGGTGTTCGACCGCCCCGATCTCATCACCGAGCCGCAGTTTGCCACGCGCAAGGCCCGTTCCGAGAACAAGGAGCTCCTGCGTGCCGCCATTGCGGACGTCTTTGCCGGCGATACCCTTGAGAACTGGATGGCAAAGATGAAGCTCGCCAATATTCCGGTCGGCTATCTCCGAACGGTCGAGGAGGGGTTCAACGCGCCCGAAGCTCGCGAACGCCATCGCTTGAGCCGGATTCCGCATCGTACCGCGGAATGGGTCCCCAACATCGAGCCAACGATAACCATGAGCCTGACCGGTGCGGTCGACCCCGTTGCCGCCCCGCTCCTGGGGGAGCACACCGAGGACATCTTGCGCAATATGCTCGGTTATGACGAGCGTCGTATCGCGGATTTTACCCGGAAGGGAGTCTTTGGCGCGGGCAAACCCTCGACGGGCTAGGTTCGCGGTCGATCCCCATGGCGTCAGGCTCACCGGCTTTGATGCGGTGTCAGCTGCATTGGCTTGATTTGGCGAAGGGGCGGCCGCATAAATACGCGAAGCGAGGGACAGAATGGCGCCTGGTCGAAAGCCGAGCATGGATCAGTCCGCCGGGTCGGAAGCTGGCGAACGCGCCTATGCGGAAATGATCGCGAAGGCCCGGGCTCTCCTGCCGCGACTTCGAGAGCGGGCGGCGCGGACGGAGGAGCTCCGACGTCTCCCGCCGGAGACCGAAAGGGATCTCCACGACGGCGGTTTGTTCCGAATGCTCCAGCCGGCACGGATCGGCGGCGCCGAACTCGACTACGTCGCCCTCGTCGATTGCGCCGAGCTGCTTGGGCAAGCCGATGCGTCGGTCGCTTGGAATCTCGCCAATCTGGCAAGCCATCACTGGATGCTCGGCATGTTCGAGCAGAAGGCGCAGGATCTCGTTTGGAGCCGTGATCCGGACGCGCTAATCGCGTCCTCGTTCATTTTCCCAGCCGGACGCGCGACGAAAGTTGACGGCGGATACCAGCTGCGCGGCAGCTGGCCATTCTCTTCGGGCGTTGCCTCCTGCGAATGGAACATGCTGGCGAGCGTAGTCTACTCCGAAGACGAGGCAGACGGCATCGAGTATCGGATCTTCCTGCTGCCCAAGGGCGACTACAAGGTGCTGGATACCTGGAATGTCGCGGGATTGCGCGGGACCGGGTCTTGCGACGTGGAGGTCAGGGACGCCTTCGTGGCCGACCATATGACCGTTGCTGTCGGCGAGCTCGCAGGCGGCCCGACGCCGGGAAGCAAGATCAACCCGAATCCGCTTTATGCGTTGCCCGTGTTTTCGTTGTTCCCATACGTCCTCTCCGGCGTCGCCCTGGGGAATGCGCAAGCGTGTCTCGACGATTACATCGAGGTCACACGCCACCGGATTTCGACCTACAATCGCGCCAAGCTGAGCGACTTTCAAAGCACCCAGATCAAGATCGCGGAGGCCTCGGCGAAGATCGATGCCGCGCGATTGATCATGCGGTCGGCGTGCCTCGATGCCATGGAAGACGCGCGGTGCGGGCACATTCCCGACATGGTGACCAAGACCAGATATCGGCGCGACGGATCGTTTTCTGTGAACCTATGCACGGATGCCGTCTCGATGCTGTTTGCCGCAAGCGGCGCGCGCGGGCTGTTTACGTCAGGCGTATTGCAGCGGCAGTTCCGTGATGCACACGCCATCAACTCGCATCTCGCGTTCAATTTCGATGCGGCCGGGACCAACTATGGACGCGTGGCGCTGGGCCTGCCGTCCGAGAATCTCACGCTGTGAGGCCGGCTGATGAATGATCTGCCGAAGCAGCCGGCCGGCCCCGATCCAGCCAATGAGTTCGCGAGCGACAGCTCGCCGATCGATCCTCGCGACTTTCGCAATGCGCTCGGAACCTATGCTACGGGCGTGACGATCATCACGGCCGCGGCGCCTGACGGCAAGCCCTACGGCCTGACCTGCAATTCGTTCGCCTCCGTCTCACTGAATCCTCCGCTGGTCTTGTGGAGCCTGGTTGTCTATTCCTCGAGCCTGACCATTTTCCAGAACGCCAGCCATTTCACGGTCAATGTGCTTGGCGCCTCGCAGCAGGCTCTTGCGAGCAAATTCGCCAAGTCCTCGGAGGACAAGTTCACCGGTGTGGACTGGACACCGGGCCTCGGCGCGGCGCCGGTGCTTGCCGAGAGCGTCGCCAATTTTCAATGCCGGTCGGTGAATCGCTATTATGGCGGCGACCACGTGATCTTTCTCGGTGCGGTCGAGGCCTATACGTATAACGCGACGGAGCCGCTGCTCTTCGCGCGAGGCGCGTTCGGTCGATTTCTTGCGGACGACGAGCGCAAGAAGTGACCCCGGCGTGCTTCGCGGTGCGTTCGACAGCCTACGTCTTTGCCGCCGACAGCTTGTAAATCTCCAGCGCGTCCGCTTCCGCGCCGCGCGCGGCCTTGGCCAGTCTGAAGAGCTGTCCAGCAAGCGAGGCCATCGGCACCGGCGTCGACGTCGCCTGTGCGACGTCAGCAACCGTGTCGAGATCCTTGAGCATCGTGGCAATGTGACCCAGGGGCGGCGAGTGAATGCCTTGCACCATCCGCGGCACGAAGAGCTGAAGCGGAATGGAATCCGCAAAGCCGCCGGCGAGCGCTTCGGGAAGCCGATTGGCGTCAATTCCCGCGTTGACGGCAAGGCGCGTGGCTTCGGCGAGGACGGCCATGGCGCAACCGACGATGACCTGATTGCAGAGTTTTGTGGTCTGACCGGCGCCGGTCGGGCCCATGTGGGTGAACCTGCGGGCCATGGCCAGCACGTAAGGCCGGACTCGCTCGATATCGTCTGCTTCTCCGCCCGCCATGATCGCAAGCGTGCCTTCCTCGGCACCCTTCGTCCCGCCGGACACAGGTGCATCGATCCAGCCGGCGCCGTTTGCGCTTTCCAGTCGCTTGGCGAGGTCGCGCGCAGCGTCGGGGTGGATTGACGAGAAGTCGACGACGAGCTTGCTTGCACCGGGCGCTGCCGCCAGACCCTCCGGCCCGAAGATCACCTCCTCGACCGCCGTCGCATCCGTCACGCACATGAAGGCGATATCCGAATTCGCCAGGAGGTCGCGAGGCGTACCTGCGCGCCTGGCGCCGGCTTCGACAAGCGGAGCCACCTTGCCCTCCGAACGGTTCCAGACCGTCACCTGATAGCCAGCCTTGAGCAGGCGCCGGGTCATCGGCGTCCCCATCAGCCCGAGGCCGAGGTAACCGAGCCTCTCGGCGCCTTGCGGGTTTGCCTTGCTCGCATCAGCCATAGGTTGCCTCCTTCTGTCGCAGCGCGACGCCGCCTTACCATACATTGCGCATCAGGCGGCAAAACCAGCCGGTTCGCATGGCTTGCCTGATTGTTTGAACCATGAAACATTTGAGACGGTCGGGTTGGGTGGCGCCGGTCGGCGCCAAAGCAGCGGAGTGGGCACGATGCGAACCGTTTCGAAGTGGATCCTGGCTTTGGGGACGGCGGCCGCCGTGACCGCAGGGGCATGCCCGTCATGGGCGCAGCAGACGATCCGCGTCGGCTGGACGATCCCAGCCGAGGAATCCAAATACTGGATGATGCGCCGCCCGGCCGAATTCCCCAATATTGGCAAGACCTACAACATCGAATGGACCCAATTCCAGGGCACCGCGCCGATGACGCAGGCCCTGGCCGCGGGGGCGCTGGACTGTGCGACGCAGGCGCCGCTGTCGCTCGCCAACGGCGTGGTCGGCGGCAATCTCAAGGCCTACATCGTCGCGCAGCACGTGTTCGAGAAGCCGGGCGGCTTCTCGGTCTATTGGGCCGTCAAGGATGACTCGCCCATCAAGACAATCGCCGATCTCAAGGGCAAGACGGTCGGCATTTCCGTGATTGGGGGCGGCACCCAAGGTCCGTTCAACTTGCTCCTGAAGCAGAATGGTGTCGATCCAGCCAAGGATATCAAGCTGGTCGAGGTCGGGTTTGCAGTCTCGGAGGATGCGCTGCGCCAGGGCCGTGTCGACGCCGTCAACATGAATCAGCCGTTTGCCGCGCGCGCGGAGGCGAAGGGCGGCACACGGAAGCTGTTCTCACTGTCGGAGGCCATGCCGAACATCGTGCATATCCTGGAAGCCTGCCGCGCCGATTTCGTCGACAAGAACCCGGAACTCGTCAAGGCCTATGTCCGCGATATCACCTCGGGCATGAAGAAGGCGCTGGCGAACCGCGAGGAGACTCTCAAGGTCGTCAATGAAGTGCTGAAGGCGCCCATCCCGGTGCTCGAGACCTATCTGCTCAAGGACAACGATTTCGGCCGCGATCCAGGCGCCGCGCCGAATTTCCCGGCAATCCAGAAGATGCTGGACATCTACGCGGAGACCGGAATGCTGCCCAAACTGGATGTCGCGCAATTCAAGCATCCGACGATCGTCGCTCCGCTGCAATAGGCGATCGCGCGAACGAACCGGCCGATGATCTCGCGCCGTTCCGGCTCTCCGGCCCGCCGCATGAAGAAGATGCACGCATGAAGAAGTTACGATCACGAGTCACGACGGATGGCCTCGACCGGGCCCCGCACCGGGCATTCATGCGTGCCATGGGGCTTGACGACGCTGCGATTGCAAAGCCGATGGTGGGCGTCGTCAGCATGAAGGGCGAGCAGACGCCCTGCAACATGACCCACGACTTCCAGGTGGCTGCGGCAAAGACCGGCATCGAGGAGGCCGGCGGCACGCCGCGTGAATTCTCGACCGTTTCGGTGTCTGACGGCATCAGCATGAACCACGAGGGCATGAAGTTCTCGCTGTTTTCGCGCGAGCTGATCGCCGATTCGATCGAGGCTGTCGTTCATGGTCTGGCCTACGACGCGCTGATCGGATACGGCGGATGCGACAAGACGCTTCCCGGCGTGATGATGGGCATGGTTCGTTGCAACGTGCCGTCCATCTTCATCTACGGCGGCAGTTCGCTGCCGGGGCGCGTGGACGGTCGTACGCTGACGGTGCTCGACTCCTATGAGGCCGTCGGCAGCTTCATGACTGGCGAGATCGACGGCGCCACGCTCGAGCGGATCGAGCGGGCCTGCCTGCCGACGATCGGCGCTTGCGCCGGCCAGTTCACTGCGAACACCATGGGCATGGTCTCGGAGGCGATGGGGATGACCATTCCCAACGTCTCGATGGTGCCCGGTGTCTATGCAGAGCGTGCGCAAATCTCGCGGTGGGCCGGACGGCTGATCATGGAGATGCTGAAACGCGGCGGGCCGTTGCCGCGCGACATCGTGACACGGAAGTCCCTCGAGAACGGCGCGGCCATCGTCGCGGCGACGGGAGGCTCGACCAACGCCGCATTGCATCTGCCGGCGATCGCGAACGAGGCCGGCATTGCATTCACGATCGATGACGTGGGCGAGGTCTTTGCAAGAACGCCGTTGATTGGAAACCTGCGGCCGGGCGGCAAGTACACGGCAAAGGATGTCTACGACATCGGAGGTGCCGCCGTTGTGATCCGCGAGCTGATCCAGAGTGGTCACATCGATGGTGGCTGCATCACCATCACCGGCCGCACGCTTGCTGAAGAATATGGCGCAGCCAACGCGCCCGATGGCGAGGTGGTTTACGCCTCTCGCGCGCCGATCATGCCTGATGGCGGTGTGGCGGTTCTGAAGGGTAACCTCTGTCCCGACGGCGCGGTCATCAAGGTTGCCGGTTTGAAGAGCCAGTTTTTCGAGGGCGTGGCGCGCGTGTTCGAGGATGAGGAGGCTTGCGTCAAAGCCGTTCGCGGCCGGAGCTACAAGGCGGGCGAGGTTCTCGTCATCCGCAATGAGGGCCCGGTCGGTGGTCCCGGTATGCGTGAGATGCTCGGCGTCACGGCGCTGATCTACGGGCAGGGCATGGGCGAAAAGGTAGCGTTGATCACCGACGGCCGGTTCTCCGGCGCGACCCGCGGCATGTGCATCGGCTACGTGGCTCCCGAAGCCTTTGTCGGTGGTCCGCTGGCGCTCATTCGGGACGGCGACAGGATCCGGATCGACGCCGCAAACCGGCGGATGGATGTTCTGCTCGATGAGCAGGAACTTGCTGCGCGCCGTCGCGATTGGAAGCAACGTCCGCCGCGGCACCGGGCGGGGGCGCTTGCAAAATATGCGCGACTGGTTGGGCAGGCGCCGGGCGGAGCCGTCACACATGAAGGCCCGGCAGAATGGCCGTGGTTCGAATGACGCATCGCACAGGTGCGCAAACGATCGTCTGTCTGGCAGACTTCTTGCTAAGCCTGTGTCACACGGTAAGGCGAGCGACGGAATGACGGCAGTGCCTGCGAGATCGAGCGAATGGGTGAGACCGGTGACATCACAAGAGCCGGCTTCTGTAATCATCGAGATCGACCATGTCTCGCAGGTCTTTCAGACTTCGGCGCGCAAGGATCATGTGGCGCTTTCGGATATTTCGCTGACGATCGAGGAAGGAGCCTTCGTTTCCATCCTGGGTCCGTCGGGCTGCGGCAAGTCGACACTGCTCTATATCGTCGGCGGCTTCGTCAGCCCGACCAGCGGTGCGGCGAAAATGAAAGGGCAGGCCATCACGGGGCCGGGTCCGGATCGTGGCCCGGTCTTCCAGGAATTCGCGCTGTTTCCGTGGAAAACCGTGCTCGGCAATGTGATGTATGGCCCGTGTCAGCAGGGCGTGCGCGCCGCCGAGGCCGAAGCGCAGAGCAGGGCGTTGATCGAGATGGTCGGCCTCAAGGGGTACGAGAATTTCTATCCCAAGGAGCTGTCGGGCGGCATGAAGCAGCGTGTGGCGCTGGCGCGGACGCTGGCCTACCATCCTGAAGTCCTGTTGATGGACGAACCGTTCGGGGCGCTCGACGCCCATACGCGGACCCGCCTGCAGAACGATCTGTTGAACATCTGGGAACGCGACCGCAAGACAGTGCTGTTCGTCACCCATTCGGTCGACGAAGCGGTTTTTCTCTCCGACAAGGTCGTGATGATGTCGAAATCTCCCGGCCGCATCCGCGAGGTCATCGACATCGATCTGCCGCGGCCACGCCGCCGCAACGAGCTGTTGCTCGACCCGCGCTATCAAGAGTACGTCGTCGATATCGAGCGCATGTTCGATGAAAGCGACGAAGCCGGGCCTGCGTTATGATGTCACCGGCCACCCTGCTCAGACGAGCCGCTCCGGTGCTGGCCTGTATCGGGTTGCTAGCGGTGTGGCAGTTTGCCTCGCTTGTGTTGAAGAACGACAGCTTCCCGACGGCGATTGAAGCGATCCGCGCGATTCCCGATATTCTCGGCGACAAGGAATCCCTGATCAACATCCTGGCCTCGCTTCGCCGTATGGCGCTCGGGTTCGGCGTGGCGGTGCTGGTTTCGATTCCGCTGGGCCTGTTGATGGGACGCAGCCGCAGCGTCGCGGCGTTCTTCAATCCGCTTCTGATGGTGATTTATCCGGTGCCGAAGGCCGCCTTGATGCCGATCATCATGCTGTGGCTGGGCGTCGGCGACGTCACCAAAACCTTGGTGATCTTCCTCGGCGTCAGCCTTCCCGTGATTTACCATAGCTTCGAGGGTGCCAAGGCCGTCGAGGAGAAGATGCTGTGGTCGGGCGCCGCGATGGGTCTGTCGCCGGCCCAGCGCCTGGTGCGGATCGTGCTGCCGGCGGCGCTGCCGGAAATCCTGACCGGATGCCGCACGGGCCTGGTCCTGGCGCTGATCACGATGATCACGAGCGAGATGATCGCCCGCCAGTCCGGTGCCGGCAACATCCTGTTCAATGCCCTCGACATGGGCCAGTACGACACCGTCTTTGCGATGATCATCATCGTGGGCGCCATGGGAATTTGCTTCGACGCGATCTTTGAGAGGGTTCGGGCCAGGCTCGTGCGGTGGTCGGAGCCTCAGTTCGACCTGCCGCTGAGCTTCTCGTGATGGCGCGCCTTCTCTCCCCAAACGTCCTTCTCGGGATCGCCCCGATCGCACTGGTCATCGCCCTGTGGCAGGGGCTGGTGTCCTTCGGCTTCGCGCCCGCGGTCTTGCTGCCGCCGCCGGGCTTCGTCTTCAGCCGGCTGCTGCAGCAGCTCGTGACATGGACGTTCCAGCAGGAGATCGCGGCAACGCTCATCCGGCTGTTCGCCGGATTCGCGATCGCGGTCGTGCTCGGTGTCGGTATCGGCATAGCCGCAGCCGCCAGTCCCGCGATCAATGCCGTCGTGCGGCCGATCGTCCGTGTCTTGGCCCCGCTGCCCAAGGTCGCGCTCTATCCGGCACTTCTGCTGCTGCTCGGATTCGGCCACGGATCGAAGATCACCCTGGTGACCGCGGACGCGCTCTTTCCCATTCTGCTCTCGACCTATTACGGTGCTTCCACTGTTGAGCAGAAACTGATCTGGTCGGCCATGGCGGCGGGAACGCCGCGCTTTCAAATCCTGTTCAAGGTCGTGCTGCCGGCCGCGATGCCGTCGATCCTGACCGGCTGCAGGATCGGGCTTGTCATTTCCTGCATCGTGGTGTTTCTGGCCGAGATGATCACGTCGACGGACGGATTGGGGCACGCGCTCGTGACCGCGGCGCGAACTTTTCAGGCCGTCGACATGTTCGTACCGCTGATCACGATCTCGCTGTTGGGGTTGATTCTGAACGCCCTGCTGGGCGCCCTGCGATCTTACCTCCTGCGGGGTTTTCCAGAAGCGTGATCCGAACGAAGAAGAAACAAGACCGGGAGTGACCCATGCTGGCAGATCGCATCGAGGCAAAATGGATCGACGCATTTTGCGAGATCTTTGAGCGATGCGCCGTCAAGGCCGGCGATACCGCCGCAATTCTCTCGGAGACGCAGTCGCGCGCGTTGAATGTGCATCTGGCGGAGCTCGCCCTGTTGCGCATGGGCGCGCGGCCGTTTCACGTAGTGATGCCGACGCCGCGTAACCGGAATATCGTTCCGGTTCGTTCGACGGGAGCGAGCGAGGCCATCCAGAAGCTGGGCCCGGTCATCACCGCCCTGCAGCAGGCCGGCTTCGTGGTGGATTGCACCATCGAGGGCTTGATGCACGCGGTGGAGACGCCGGAGATCCTCAAGGCCGGCGCGCGAATTCTGGTGATTTCGAACGAGCACCCCGAGGCGCTGGAGCGGATGGTGCCGGATTCCGCGCTTGAGAAGCGCGTGCGCGCGGCGGCCAAGATGCTGCGCGCGACCAAGCGGATGCGGGTAACGTCGAAGGCCGGCACGGCGCTGGATATCGACATGGTCGGCGCGTCCACGGTCGGCGTGTGGGGTTGGACCGACAAGCCCGGCACGCTCGCGCACTGGCCGGGCGGAATCGTCGTCAGCTTTCCGAAGAGCGGGACCATCAACGGCACGCTGGTGATGGCGCCGGGCGACATCAATCTGACGTTCAAGCGATATTTGACATCGCCAGTGACGATGACGCTGAAGGACGACTATGTCGTCGAGCTGGCGGGTGAGGGCACGGATGCGGCGATGATGCGCGCCTATCTCGCCGCCTGGGGCGACCGCGAGGCCTATGCGGTCTCGCATGTCGGCTTCGGCATGAATCCGGGCGCGCGCTACGAAGCGCTGTCGATGTACGACCAGCGTGACACCAACGGTACGGAAATTCGCGCCGTCTCCGGCAATTTCCTGTTCTCGACCGGCGCCAACGAATTCGCCGGCCGCTATACGGCAGGCCATTTCGATCTGCCGATGATGGGAACGACCATCGAGCTCGATGGCGTCGCCGTGGTGCGGGAAGGCGTGCTTCAGGACGTCTTCGGTTAGCCGCGGTCGAGCACGGGCGGCCGGGCGAGGTCGAAGTGCCGGAGCAGGTCGACCATGGCCTGAAGCCGTTTCACGCGATACGCATCCACATCCATCCCGGAGTAGTCGAGGAAGCCAGCGCCCGTGCGCAGGCCGATCCGCCCCTCATGCATGTTGCGGGAAATGACCTCCGGCGCCCGATAGCGGTCGCTGGCGAGCGCGCCCTCGAGGTAACGGCTCGCGTAGTACAGGATATCGCCGCCGCCCCAGTCGATGAACTCGAGCAGCCCGAGCACGGCGTAGCGGAAGCCGAACCCGTAGCGGATTGCCTTGTCGATCTCCTCGGCGCTGGCGACGCCTTCCTCGACCATGCGTGCGGCTTCGTTCATCGCCAGCGCCTGGATACGCGGCACGATGAAGCCGGGCGTCGCTGCGCAGACAACCGGAACCTTGCCGATGCCTTCGAGCAGAGCCTTGACCTCGTCGATGATGGCAGGATCGGTGGCTTTCCCGGGCGAGACCTCGACAAGCGGAATGATGTAGGCGGGATTGAGCCAGTGCACGTTGAGAAAGCGGCGCGGGTTCACGATCGCGCCTGAGAGATCGTCGACAAGGATGGTCGACGTCGTCGATGCGATGATCGTATCGGGGCCGACCTGCTGGGAGGCCGCCCTCAGCACCTCGCGTTTGAGTTCGACGACCTCAGGAACGCCTTCGAAGACCATGCCGGCCTCGGCCAACGCCGCGCCGCTCTGGCTCGCCGGCACCACCGAGACCCGCGCGATCAGCGGATCCACATCCGCCTCGGTCAATAGCCCCAGCGTCGACAGGCTAGCGAAGGTCTTCCTGACCTCACCGAGCGCGTCCGCCTCCAGCTTGGCGAAGTCCTCCGGAGAGCGAGCCT
Source organism: Bradyrhizobium sp. UNPF46 (assembly GCF_006658625.1). NCBI lineage: Bacteria > Pseudomonadati > Pseudomonadota > Alphaproteobacteria > Hyphomicrobiales > Nitrobacteraceae > Bradyrhizobium > Bradyrhizobium sp. UNPF46. The sequence continues at coordinate 113,601 of NZ_LFJB01000012.1, read as the reverse complement.
TGACGTCAATCATCGCGACCTTGTGCCCGGCGTAGGCGAACGCGACGGCAATCCCACGGCCCATGCGGCCGGCCCCGAGACAGGCAATGTGGGCGCGACTGGTCATCGGTCAGAATCCATTGCGAAGCAGCGTCTGAAATTCGGCCTTGCTGAGCTTGTCGAGCCCCAGCGTCCCGAGCGTGCGGCCGCCTTGCGCAAAATCCTCGCCGCAGATCGCGCCGCCGATCGACAGGAAGGCCTTGGCTAGAGGTGTGGACACGCCCGCGAGGCCGGCGACGGAGACCAGCAGCGACAGTCCAAGCCGCAGATCCTCGCGCATGTAGCGATGCTCCGTCAGCACGATCCGCTCGCGCCAGTCGCCGGAATCGGTCAGGCGGTCGTGCGAGCCGCGGCCATACATCCAGATCTCGCCTTGCTTCGCGTAGTGATGAGCGAGCGGGAAATGCGGCGCGCCGTAGCCGAGCGCCTCGCGCACCGCGATCCGCTCGGCATCGAGCGCGTCGGTCACCCGCCGGATCGCGGCTTGCGTACCTTCCTTATGGATATCCCAGCGTTCGAAATGTTCGATCGGGCCTGCATTCATCACGATCAGCGGCGGATGGATGATCGGGCCAGCATTCATCAGTGCGCCGGACAATGCGTCTCCGCATGGCTCGATCGCGTCGGGAAAGGCGCGTCCGATCACTTCGAGCGCGTGCGGCGCCCGGTCGAGCGGAAACACCCCGACCGGCAGCCGCTTGGCGCGGATGGTGATCGCGACCTCGAACGGCCCGTGCTTGCGGGTGAGCCACGGCAGCGTGCCGGTTTCGGCGAAGCTCGCCTTGGCATGGTTCCCCGCGTCGTTCGCAGCTTGGGCGAAGATCATCGAGCCGAATGTCGCCGGCGGCAGGAAGACGACCTGGTCGTCCCGCAGATGTGGGGCGAGCAGGCGGGCGATATCCGGTTGCGCGAAGGCGGGAGCCGGACACAGGATCAGCTCAGCGCCATCGACGGCCTCGGCCATATCGGCCGTGACCAGCGCGAGCCTCACGTCGTGGCGGCCGTTGTGGTCCTTGACCAGGATGCGCGCGTCGGCGGCGCGATGCGCCGCGACCTGGTCGGCATCGCGGCGCCAAAGCCGCACCTCATGCCCTGAGAGCGCAAAATCGCCTGCGGCCGCGAAAGAGCCGTTTCCCCCACCCAGAACAGCGATCTTCAAGATGCTTCTCCTTGCGCGCGTGACTGCGCATCGAGCTGCTTCAGCAGGAAATGCTGGACCTTGCCCAGCGCCGTCCGCGGCAAATCCGTGACGAAGACGATGTCGCGCGGAAGCTTGTAGCGCGCGAGTTGCGCCTGAAGGTGGAACCTCAGTTCGTCCGCTTCGAGCCGGCGACCGGATCGGGGAATGACGTAAGCGATCGGCACTTCGTCCCAGCGCGGATCTGGCCGTCCGATCACGGCGCATTCACTGACATCGGGGTGCTCGAGCAGGACACGCTCGACCTCGGCCGGGTAGACGTTCTCGCCGCCCGAAATGATCATGTTCTTCTTGCGGTCGCGAACCCAGAAATAGCCGTCGGCGTCGCACAGGCCGATATCGCCGGTGCGATACCAGCCGTCGTGCAGCGCCTCGCGCGTTGCAGCTTCGTTGCCCCAATATTCGAAGAACACGTTGGGTCCGCGCACGGCAATCTCACCTGGCGTGCCCGCCGGCACCTCGTTACCGGAATGATCGACCATCTTGGCCTCGCAGCACAGGCCGGCAAGTCCGGTCGATCCCGGCCGTGAGAGATCGCCGCCAAGGCGTGTATAGACGGCGATGGGGCAGGTCTCCGTGGAGCCGTAGACCTGAAGCACGGGAACGTCGCGCGCGACGAAGCGCTCGATCAGGTGCGGCGGCACGATGGTCGAGCCTGTGGCGACGGCCCTGAGTGACGACAGATCGGTGGTCGCCCAGGCGGGATGCTCGCTGACGGCCTGGATGATCGCCGGCACCATCACGGTCAGCGTCGGCCGTTCGTTCTCGATCGCGGAGAGCGCCGTGTCCGGCGTGAAGCGGGCGTGGATCGTGACCGTCGCACCGAGCTGGAGCGCCGGCGTGGTCTGGATGTTGAGGCCGCCGACATGAAAGAACGGCAGCACGGTCAGCACGTGGTCGTCCGACGTCATGTTGTGCATGTGCTGGCTCATGACGCCGTTCCAGAACAGAGCCTCCTGGCGCAGCACCGCGCCTTTCGGCCGCCCCGTCGTTCCCGAGGTGTAGACGATCAGCAACGGGCAGGCGAGATCGGTGTGCGGATTGCGGCTGGTGCCGTCGCTGCGGGCCAGCAGGCTTTCGAACGTCGTACCGCGAGGCGGCGAGAAGTCGAGCCCGACAACGGATGTCCCCGATGCAAGCTCGGGAAGAATGCCCTCGAACGCTCGTTCGAGCACCAGCACCTTTGCACCGGCGTCGGTGAGAATGAAGAGCTGCTCGGCGACCGCGAGCCGCCAGTTCAGCGGCACCAGCATCGCACCCAGCCGTGCGCATGCGTAGAGCAGCACCAGATAGTCTGGCCGGTTCAGGCTCAGGATCGCGACGCGATCGCCGCGGCCGACACCCAGCTCCTGCTTCAACGCCGTCGCGGTCCGTTCGATGCGCGCGCCGAATGCCGCATAGCTCAGCCGCTCGCCTTCGAAGGCAATGGCTGTCTTGTCTGGCGCGAACGCCGCGTTGCGATCGATCAGACTACAGAGGTCCACCGTCAGTCGTCCGTCTCGCCGGCCTCGTACAGCGCCTCGCGCCCGATTCGGTCGAGGCAGAGCTCGGCCGTCCAGGGCAGCATCAGCGAGCCGCAGCGGCTGTCGCGATAGATCCGCTCCAGCGGCAGCGAGCGAAGCATGGCCTGGCCGCCGCAGGTACGGATCGCGAGCGCCGCGAGCTCGTTGGCCCCTTCCATCACCGAATATTGCGCGGCATAGGCTCGCAGCACCTGCTCCTTGCTCGGATTGGCGCAGGCTTCCGTGACCGCCTGGAACCAGATCCCCTTGATCTGCTCTAGCTTGATCTGCATCTGCGCGACCGCGATCTGCTTGGTCGGGTACATCCGCCGCTTGACCGGCGGCATGCCCGGCACTTCGCCGCGCAGATAACGCACGGTGAAGTCGTAGGCGGCCTGCGCGAGGCCCATATAGGTCGGCGACAGCGTCAGGAACATGTGCGGCCAGCGCATCGCGGCCTGGAAGTAGACGCCGCGCGGCATCAGCGCGGAATCCTCGGGGACGAACACGTCCTTGAACAGCAGCGTCCGCGAAACCGTTCCGCGCATGCCGAGCGGATCCCAGTCGCCGACGACCGAAACGCCTTCCGATTTGGCTGATATCGCGAGGTAAAGCGTGTTGCGGCGAGACGCCTTCTCGCCTTCCTCGATCTCGGTGCAGAGCACGCCGTAATAGTCGGCATGACCGGAGAGCGATGCAAAGATCTTTTTGCCGTTGACGATCCAGCCGCCTTTGACCGGCTTTGCCTCCGTGCCAAAGGCGACGCCGCCGGCGGCCGCCGCACCGCCCTCGGAGAAGGGCTGCGAATAGATCGCGCCGTCATCGACAATGCGCTTGTAATGAACCGCGCGACGCCGCTCGTGTTCCGCGCGGGTCTCGGCGTCCATGTCGAGATCGTCGGCCAGCGGGCCCGACCACAGGGTCGAGCAGACGTGCATGTTCCAGGTCAGCGCCGTTGCACCGCAATAGCGGCCGATCTCGGCCGCCGCCAACGCATAGGTCTGGTAGTTCGCGCCGAGTCCGCCGTGCTTCTTGGGGACGGCAATGCCGAGCAGACCGACGCGGTGCAGATCGCGATAATTCTCTGTCGGGAAGATCGCCTCGCGATCGTAGGTGGCGGCGCGACCGGCGAACACGCTCTGCCCGATCTCCCTCGCGCGCGCAATGATGCCGGCTTGTTCGTCACTGAGGCGGAAGGCGACGGGATCAAAGATCGGGGCATCCAGCGCGACCTTGCCGGTTGCGCCAATCGTCTTGCTGACTTGCATGGTCATCGCGCAATCACCTTACGCTTTGGTCGTCACGGAATCGAGGAAGCGGCCGAGCGCCGCGTCGAAGGCGTCGGGACGCTCGAGGTTGGCGAGATGGCCGACGCCGGCGAGCTCGACATATTCAGCCCCAGGGATGTAGGTCGCCGTTTTCGCCATCATCGGCGCGGGGGCATTGTTGTCCTTGGACCCTGACAGCAACAGGGCCGGAACGGAGATGTCCTTCAGCGTGCTGCGCTGGTCGAACCCGATCAAGGCCAGCATCATGGCGCGATAACTCGCTTCGGGCACGCTCCCCATGCACGCGCGCGCAAGCTCCATTCCCCTGGGATCCGGATCGTCGCCAACGAGCTCCTTCACCAGCGAAGGTGCCAGCGACCTCATGGTCTCGCCGCGATCGAGCGGGCCGAGCCGCGCCGCGATGAAGGATCTCTGCCAATCGCCGTCGGCCTTGCCGAAGGCAGGACTGGTCTGCGCCAGCACCACCGCGCGGGCCAGTTTCGGGAACTGCACCAGCCATTGCTGGACGATCATGCCGCCGATGGAATGGCCGACCACAATGGGTCTCGTTGCACCAAGCTGTTCGATGAATTGCTGGAGTGCATCTGCCAGGGCAGCGATGCTGACGCTCGCGAGCGGTGCCGAGCCACCATAGCCCGGCATGTCCCAAGCGATGGCGTGGAAGCTGCTGCCGAAAGTCGCCAGCTGCTGCCGCCAGCTCCGGGCCGCCCCGCCGATGCCATGCAGGAAAATCAGAGGGATCGCGCCCGGATCGCCTGCGGCTTCATAGGCGAAGCGTCCGTCCTTTGTTATCATTGGTACAGGCTGCGACACGCGACATCCTTCTGCTCGGCCCATGGATGCTAACAGGCCTTGCGGCGATGGGAAGCGATAATTTTATACTTAAAGCAATTTCCGGGCCGTGTTTCGTGGCGCGGCATTCGCGCCGGCGAGCGGCGCCTTCATTGCAAAAGTTTGAAGGTTAAAATATATCGGAAGACGATCACGAGATCCGAGGGAGCCAGCGCATGTCCGGATTGCCGCATTCGCCGCACGCGCTGGTGACCGGTGGCGGCCGCGGCATCGGTCGAGCGATCGCGGCGGCTCTCGTCGGTGCCGGCGCCACTGTGACGATCGTCGGCCGGAACGTCGCGGCCCTCGAAGAGGCCGTCAACGCAGGCGCTGCGCATTTTGCGGCTGCCGCCGACGTCGCGAACGAGATCGCTCTGAAGGCCGCCATCGCCGAGGCCCATGCGCGCAAGCCGATCGATATCCTGATCGCAAATGCGGGCAGCGCCGAATCCGCGCCGTTTGCAAAGTCGGACAGTGCCCTGTTTGCGCGCATGATGGACATCAATTTCATGGGCGTCGTCCATGCCATCCACGGCGTGCTGCCGGGTATGAAGGATCGTCCCTATGGCCGTATCGTCGTGATTGCGTCGACGGCGGGCCTCAAGGGCTATGCCTATGTCAGCGCATACACTGCGGCCAAGCACGCCGCGGTCGGGCTCGTTCGTTCGCTTGCCCTGGAGCTCGCGGGCAGTCATGTGACCGTGAATGCCGTTTGCCCCGGATTCACCGATACCGATCTCGTCGCCGGCAGCATCGACAACATCATGAAGAAGACGGGACGAAGCCGCGAGCAGGCCATCGCCGAGCTCGCCAGGCACAATCCGCAAGGGCGCCTGATCGCGCCTCAAGAGGTGGCGGATTCCGTGCTTTGGCTGTGCGGGCAGGGCGCCAGCGCAATCACCGGACAGGCAATCGCAGTCGCAGGCGGCGAAATCTAGCGGCGCGCAACAGACACCCAAGGAGATCGCATGAGCAGACCAGCCAATCCTGTCACCGTGCCGCTCGCGGATTACTCGCCGCAGCATTTCCTGCTGGCCGTGGTCGACGGCGTTGCGACGGTCACGCTCAATCGTCCCGAGCGGAAGAATCCGCTGACATTCGAAAGCTATCGGGAGCTGACCGATTTCTTTCGTGCCTGCGCCTTTGACGACGCCGTCAAATCCATCGTCGTGACCGGTGCCGGCGGCAATTTCTCGTCCGGTGGCGATGTGTTCGAGATCATCGGCCCGCTCGTGAAGATGGACACCAAGGGGCTGACCGCCTTCACGCGGATGACCGGCGATCTCGTCAAGGCGATGCGGGCCTGCCCGCAGCCGATCGTTGCCGCAGTCGAGGGCATCTGTGCCGGCGCCGGTGCGATCGTCGCCATGGCCTCGGACATACGCCTTGCGGCGAGCGGCGCCAAAGTGGCCTTTCTCTTCAATAAGGTGGGGCTGGCCGGCTGCGACATGGGGGCTTGCGCGATCCTGCCGCGGATCATCGGGCAGGCCCGTGCATCCGAGCTGCTCTATACCGGCCGGTTCATGACCGCGGAGGAGGGCGAGCGCTGGGGCTTCTTCAGCCGGATCGTGACATCGGAGCAGGTGCTGCCCCAGGCGCAAGTTCTGGCGAAGCAGATCGCGGAAGGGCCGACCTTCGCCAACACCATGACCAAGCGAATGCTGGCGATGGAATGGGCAATGTCGGTTGAGGAGGCCATCGAGGCGGAAGCCGTTGCCCAGGCTCTGTGCATGACCACGGCCGATTTCGAGCGCGCCTTCGAGGCCTTCGCCAACAAGGTCAAGCCGGTCTTCCGGGGCGACTAGGCCGCGCCTTCTGAAGCGAAGTGAGCAGCGGGGACTTGCGTCAAATTATTTTAGGCTTAAAATAGTTTTCATGGCCGGGTGAATTGGCGAGGCTCCCATGAAAGTCGCGATCATCGGTGGCGGACCTGCGGGTCTCTACGCTGCAATCCTGCTCAAGAAGCAGCGCCCGGGCGCCGACATCACGGTGTACGAGCGCAATCGCGCCGACGACACGTTCGGCTTCGGCGTGGTGTTCTCCGACGCCACGCTGGACAATTTCGAGAAACACGATCTTCCGAGCTATCGCCGCATCACCCAGGAGTTCGCCTACTGGGACGATATCGCGGTGCATTTTCGCGGCACGGTCCACCGGGTCGGCGGCAACGGATTTTGCGGCTGCTCGCGGCAGAAGCTGCTGCTGATCCTCCAGGAGCGGGCGCGCGAGCTCGGCGTAGTGCTGCATTTCGAAGCCGACGTCGATGACGAATCCCGCTTCGCCGATGCCGATCTCATCCTGCTCGCTGACGGCATCAACAGCCGCTTCCGCGAAAAATACGTCGATCATTTCCAGCCGGAAGTCGATCTGCGCACCAACAAGTTCGCCTGGATGGGCTCGACCAGGCCGCTCGATGCCTTCACCTTCATCTTTCAGGAGACGGAGTGGGGCCCGTTCATTGCCCATGCCTATCAATACGAGGCAGGGCACTCGACCTGGATTTTCGAGACCGACCCTGCAACGTTCGAACGCGCCGGTTTGACCGGCCTGAACGAGACCCAGTCCGCCGCCCGCATGGCCGAGATATTCGGCTGGTTCCTCGATGGCCACAAGCTGCTCACCAACCGCTCGATGTGGCGGAATTTTCCGATGATCCGCAGCAAGCGCTGGGTCAAGGACAACATGGTGCTGCTTGGCGATGCCAAGGCAAGCGCGCATTTCTCGATCGGCTCCGGCACCAAGCTCGCGATGGAAGATGCCATCGCCCTGGCCGACGCGATGGAGAAGGCATCTGACATCAAGGCCGCGCTCGACGTCTACGAGCATGGCCGGCGTGAGGAGGTCGAGAAGACGCAGCACGCTGCAGATGTCTCGCTGGTCTGGTTCGAGCATGTCGACCGCTTCTGGGATTTCGATCCCGTGCAGTTCGCCTTCGGCGTGATGACGCGCTCGAAAGCGATCACCTACGACAATCTCAAGCTTCGGGCGCCCGATTTCGTCGCCGAGGTCGAGAAGTCCTTTGCCAAACAGGTTCGCGCCGGCGGCTTTGACGTCGACACCGAAAAGCCTGCAGTGCCGCTGTTCCAGCCGTTCCGGCTGCGCGAGCTGGAGATCGCCAACCGCGCCGTGATGTCGCCGATGTGCATGTACTCGGCCAAGGAAGGCGTGCCGACCGATTTTCACCTCGTCCACTACGGATCGCGTGCGATCGGTGGCGCCGGCCTCATCTTCACCGAGATGACCTGCGTCAGCCGCGATGCCCGCATCACGCCTGGCTGCGCCGGCCTGTGGAACGATGAGCAAGAGGCCGGCTGGCGTCGCATCGTGGATTTCGTCCATGGCAATTCGGCTGCGAAGATCTGCCTTCAGCTCGGGCACGCCGGCCGCAAGGGCGCGACCAAGCTGATGTGGGACGGCATCGACCGTCCTCTGGACGAAGGTGGCTGGGACGTGGTCTCGGCGTCACCGCTGCCTTATTTCCCCGACAGTCAGGTGCCGCGCGAGCTCGATCGCGCCGGCATGAATGCGGTGCGGGATTCCTTCGTCGCGGCGGCCGAGCGCGGCGAACGCTGCGGCTTCGACATGCTGGAGCTGCATTGCGCCCACGGCTATCTGCTCGCGAGCTTCATCTCGCCGCTGACCAACACCCGCACGGACGAGTATGGTGGCTCGCTGGAAAACCGCTTGCGTTTCCCGCTCGAAATCTTCGAGGCGCTCCGCGCGGTGTGGCAGTCGCACAAGCCGATGTCGGTGCGTATCTCCGCGACCGACTGGGCGGAAGGCGGCATCACCGGCGACGATGCGGTGGCCATTGCGCGCGCCTTTGCCGAGGCCGGCGTCGATCTCGTCGACGTCTCGACCGGGCAGACCGTGCGAGATGCGCAACCGGTCTACGGCCGCATGTTCCAGACGCCGTTTTCCGACCAGGTCCGCAACGAGGCGCGGGTGGCCACGATGTGCGTCGGCAACATCACGACGGCGGACCAGGCCAACACCATCCTGGCCGCGGGTCGGGCGGACCTCGTCGCCCTTGGCCGGCCGCATCTGGTCGATCCCTTTTTCACCATGAGGGCGGCGGCCTGGTACGGCGCAAAGGACGCGTACTGCCCGCCGCAATATCTGCCCGGAATGGATCAGATTTTCCGCAACAGCGTCCGCGATCGCCAGGACCTGGAGGAGCTGCGGATTAAGGCTAAGCCCAAGACCCGGGCCGAGCTCAAGGCGGAGGCGACAAAGCCGCTTGCGGCGGAGTGACCGCCCGTGCGACGTTAACCCATTGCCTGTGTTTTGAGTGGAGTAAGGGGCGATGAAGGCGATTATCGTCGGTGGTGGTATCGGTGGTCTCACCACCGCTTTGATGCTGCGCTCGCGCGGCCTCGACTGCGAGATTTTCGAGCAGGCCGACACCATTCGTGAGCTTGGCGTCGGCATCAACACGCTGCCGCATGCCATGCGCGAGCTCGCCGGGCTGGGCCTGCTCCAGAAGCTCGACGACGTCGCTGTTCGCACCGACCAGCTCTATTATCTCAACCGTCACGGCCAGGAGGTCTGGCGCGAAGCTCGCGGGATCGATGCCGGCCACGACGTGCCGCAATTCTCGATCCACCGCGGCCGCCTTCAGGGCGTCATCCACCGTGCGGTCGAGGAGCGGCTCGGAGCTGATGCCATCCACACCGGTTGCAGGCTCGGCGCCTTCACGCAGGACGAGGGTGGCGTCACCGCCTATTTCTTCGATCGCGCCGGCGCGCATGTTCACACCGCGCGCGGCGATATCCTGATCGGCGCCGATGGCATTCATTCCCGCGTTCGCGAGACGCTGTTTCCGAACGAGGGGCCGCCGTGCTGGAACGGCCTGATGCTGTGGCGCGGCGCGCGCGACTGGCCGCTGTTCCTCACCGGCAAATCGATGATCGTGGCCGGTGGTCTCAATGCCAAGGTGGTGATCTATCCGATCGCGGAGGGATCGAGCCCGGCGAGCCGCCTGACCAATTGGGCCGTGCTGGTGAAGGTCGGCGAGGGCAATGCTCCGCCGCCGCGCAAGGAAGACTGGTCACGGCCGGGCCGCCGCGAGGAGCTGATGCCCCATGTGGCCCGCTTCTCGGTGCCCTATATCGACGTGAAGAGCCTGATCTCCGCGACACCCGAATTCTACGAGTATCCGACCTGCGACCGCGATCCGTTGCCCTATTGGTCGTCCGGACGCGTCACGCTGCTCGGCGATGCCGCGCACCCCATGTATCCGGTCGGCTCCAATGGCGCATCGCAGGCGATCCTCGATGCGCGCTGCCTTGCGGACGCGCTGGTGCGCGCCGAGCATCCGCGCCAGGCCTTGCTCGAATACGAGAAGAAGCGCCTGCCGATGACGGCGGATATCGTTCGTTCCAACCGGCGCGGCGGCCCCGAGGGCGTTATCGACGCCGTCGAGCAGCTCGCACCCGACGGCTTCGACAATGTGGACAACGTGCTGAGCTATTCCCAGCGCGAGGCCATCGTGCGCGGCTATGCCACCAAGGCGGGCTTCGCCGCCGTACCGGGGCTCGCGGCGGTGCGCGCCTAATGCGCGGCTAGCCGCCGGGCGGCGGCGGCAGGAAGTGGATGTTGAATTCGGCCGCCATCGCCACCACGTCCTCCGGCTTCTGTTCCTTCATGTTGTGAAGGCCCCAGAACAGGTCGAACAGCTTCTTGGTCGGCGAGACCCAGAACAGCACCTTTGCGGTCTGCTCCGACTTGTTGAAGATGCCGTGCGGCACGCCCATGCCGAGCCGGATCAGGTCACCTGCGGTCGCCTGCGCCTCCGAATTGCCGAGCATGAAGTCGAGCTTGCCTTCCAGCATATAGAGATATTCGTCCTGGTCGGGATGAATGTGCGGCGGCACGAACGTGCCTGGCGGCAGCGTCGCGTGCCAGGAGAAACTGTGCTCGGTCTTGCTCTTCGGCACATAGGTCTGGCCCAGAATGTTCCAGGAAATGCCCTGGATGCCCTCATTGGCCCGTGTGATGCCGGTGATTTCGCTGCTCATTGAAGTCCTCCCGTAACCCATCGCGGCTTTAGTTCGCCGCCTTGCAGTCCTTGGCGTAGCGGTCGCCGTAGTTCTCGAAGACCTTCTGCACGATCTCGGTCTGGAACTTGCCGTCCGGACGCTTGGCGACCTTGGTCAGATAAAAATCCTGGATCGGATAGCCGTTGGTGTTGAACTTGAAGGCGCCGCGCAGCGAGGTGAAATCAGCCTTCTTCAGCGCGGCCTGCACGGCGTCCTTGTTCGACAGGTCGCCCTTCACGGCCTTGACTGCACTGTCGATCAGCATCGCGGCGTCGTAGGCCTGGAAGGCGTAGGTGCCGGGCACGACGTTGTAGGCGGCCTCATAGGACGCCACGAACTTCTTGTTCTGGGGATTGTCGAGGTTGGGCGCCCAGTTCGCCCCGCCAAACATGCCGACGGCCGCATCCTGCTGCGCCGGCAGGGTCGATTCATCTACCGTGAACGCCGAGAGCACCGGGATGCTGTCGGCAAGGCCGGCCTGCCGATACTGCTTGACGAGATTAACGCCGAGGCCGCCCGGCATGAACGTGAACAGTGCATCGGGCTTCTGCGAGGAGATCTTGGAAAGCTCCGGCTGGAAATCCAGCGTGTTCAGCGGCATGTAGGATTCTTCGACGATCTCGCCCTTGTAGTCGAGCTTGAAGCCCGCCACCGAATCCTTGCCGGCCTGATAGTTCGGCACCATCAGGTACATGCGCTTGTAGCCGCGATCCTGCGCGACCTTGCCGAGGATCTCGTGCACCTGGTCGTTCTGATACGAGGTCACATAGAAGAACGGGTTGCAGTCCTTGCCGGCGAATGTCGACGGACCGGCATTGGGGCTGATCAGGAAGGTTTTCGATTCCGTCACGGGCCGATGGATCGCCTGCAGGATGTTGGAGAAGATCGGGCCGACCACGAAGTCGACCTTGTCGCGCTCGAGCAGGCCCTTGACCTTGGTCACCGCCGCATCCGGCTTCAGCTCGTCATCGGCGACGATCACCTCGACGTCGCGGCCGCCCATCTTGCCGCCGAGATCCTTCACCGCGAGCGCAAAGCCGTCGCGGACTTGTTGGCCCAGTGCAGCGGCAGGCCCCGACAGGGTTACGACCACACCCAGCTTGATCTTTTCCTGCGCCACGGCTGGATTGAGGGCGGTGCCGACGAGCAAGGCTGCGGCCAAGGTCAATTGCGTCTTCATGATCTGTCCCCGTGACATCGGGCTTGCGCTGCAAGCCGCGTACTCCAATCCAAGCTTATGCCGATGATGGCTGCCGCGGCAAGCAAGCTCGAAGCGCCGCCATTCGTGCGGGCAGCGCGCATGCAAGTGGCGCGCCAATTATTTGAAGCCTAAAGAAGTTGACGTGCGGTCGATTGTTGCAGCTTTGGGCTTGCGGCCGGACCCGATTTATTTGAAGCTCAAAATGTTGGGGAATCCGTGCCGGCGCCAATGCCCGCCGAGAGTGACTGCACCGCGATGCTCGATTCCGAGACCAAGGCCGTCGAAACGCCGGAAGATCACGCCGACGAACTGCGACTGTGGTTGCGCCTGCTCACGTGCACGACGCTGATCGAAGGCGAGGTCCGAGGCCGGCTGCGGCAGCGCTTCGACGTCACGCTGCCGCGTTTCGACCTGATGGCGCAGCTCGACAAGGTACCCGACGGCATGACGCTGTCCGATGTCTCCAAGCGCATGATGGTGTCGAACGGCAACGTCACCGGTCTCGTCGAACGTCTTGTGGAATCCGGCCATCTCGACCGGCGGACGTCGGAGACGGACCGCCGTGTCCAGGTGATCCGCCTCACAAAGCTCGGTCGCGCCGAGTTCCGCCGCATGGCTGCGGAACACGAGACCTGGATCGCCGATCTGTTCGCCGACCTCTCGCCGAAGGACGTGCGCGAATTGATGCGGCTGCTCGCCAAGACCAAGGCGTCGGCGCAGAAATCGGCCGCCCGCCGCCGGCCGTAAGCGCTGGGCGAGCAATCCGCCCAATCCCTTTGCCACAGGAAAAAGCACGCCATGCCCAAAATCCGCTATTGCGCCGAATTGTTTTAAGCCTAAAATGTTTTCCAGATCGTGCTGCCGGGTGCAATCCATGCTGAAAGGAGCGTGCGATGGCCAACGCCGCCAAGGTTCAAGTGACGGGCTCGCATGACGGCAACGCCGCGACGGCCCATGTCGATACGTTCGCGCGGCAGCATCTGCCGCCGCGCGAGCTGTGGCCCGAATTCATCTTCACGCGGCCCGAGCTGGACTATCCGCCCCGATTGAACTGCGTCAGCTACTTCCTCGACCGCTGGGTCGAGCAGGGCCATGGCGACGCGCCCTGCGTCATCAGCCCCGCAATCAGCTACACCTATCGCGAGCTGCAAGCGCTGGTGAACCGCATCGCCAACGTGCTGGTCGGCAAGCTCGGTCTCGTCGCCGGCGGTCGCGTGCTGCTGCGCTCTGCCAACAACCCGATGATGGTTGCGACCTATCTCGCGGTGATCAAGGCCGGCGGCATCGTGGTGGCGACCATGCCACTGCTCCGCGCCAAGGAGCTGTCCTACCCGATCCAGAAGGCAGAGATTACGCTGGCGCTGTGCGACGGCAAGCTCGCCGAGGAAATGGAGAAGGCGAAAGCGGCTGCGCCGAATCTCGAGCGGGTTGTTTATTGGGGCAATGGCGCGCCGGACTCGCTCGAAGCGCTCATGGCGGACGCGAGCCCGGAGTTCAATGCCGTCGACACCGCCTCCGACGACGTCTGCCTGATCGCTTTCACGTCGGGCACGACAGGTAATCCCAAGGGCACCATGCATTTCCACCGCGACATGCTCGCGGTCTGCGACGGCTATGCTCGCAACATCCTGCGCGCCGAGCAGAAGGATCGTTTCGTCGGCTCGGCGCCGCTCGCCTTCACGTTCGGTTTCGGCGGCGTGCTGTTTCCGATGCACATCGGCGCCTCCTTCGTGGTGCTGGAGAAGACGACGCCGGACGACATTCTGAATGCGATCGAGCAGTACAAGACCACGGTCTGCTTCACGGCGCCGACGGCATACCGTGCCATGATCGGCAAGCTCGCCGGCCGCGACATCTCCTCGCTGCGAAAATGCGTCTCCGCCGGCGAGACACTGCCCAAGCCGACCTTCGATGCCTGGCTCAAGGCCACCGGCCTCAAGCTGATGGACGGCATCGGCTCGACCGAGCTGCTGCACATCTTCATCAGCGCGACCGAGGACGAGATTCGCCCGGGCGCGACCGGAAAGCCGGTGCCGGGCTACGAGGCGAAGATCGTCGACGACGACGGCCGTGACCTGCCGCCGGGCACGATGGGCAAGCTTGCCGTGCGGGGGCCGACCGGCTGCCGCTATCTCGCCGACGAGCGCCAGCGCAAATACGTCCAGAACGGCTGGAACATCACCGGCGACACCTATCTGATGGATAGCGACGGTTATTTCTGGTACCAGTCCCGCTCCGACGACATGATCGTGTCGGCCGGCTACAACATCGCGGGCACCGACGTCGAGGCGGCGCTGCTCACGCACCCGGCGGTTGCCGAGTGCGGCGTGGTCGGCGCTCCAGACGAGGCGCGCGGCATGATCGTGAAGGCCTATGTCATCGCGGCGGCCGGCGTGACGCCGGATGCAAAGCTCGTGGCCGAGCTGCAGGAGCATGTCAAACGCGAGATCGCGCCGTACAAATATCCGCGCGCCATCGAGTTCGTGGCGCAACTGCCAAAGACCGAGACCGGAAAATTGAAGCGCTTTGCCCTGCGGCAACTGGCGCAGGCTGCGGTGACGTCCTCAGGCGTCGCGGCGGAATGAGAGGGATGGAGAATTGTCCGTGACGACGCCGAAAGGCCCGCAGCTCGCAGTGCTGTCGACCGCCGCCGAGGATGACACCCGTTCGCGGGTGCAGGTGCTCCAGCCGTCGGGGTGGCCGATGCCGAAGGGCTATGCCAACGGCATGGCCGCCGAGGGACGCATCGTCGTCACCGGCGGGGTGATCGGCTGGGATATCGAGGAGCGTCTCGCCGACGGCTTCGTCGCACAGGTGCGCCAGACCTTGAGCAACATCGCCGCGATTCTGGCTGAGGCCGGCGCGCGGCCCGAGCACCTCGTGCGGTTGACCTGGTACGTGGTCGACATGGACGAGTACCTGTCCAACCTGAAGGAGCTCGGCAAGATCTACCGTGCCGTCTTCGGCGCGCATTACCCCGCGATGGCGCTGGTGCAGGTGGTGCGCCTGGTGGAGAAGGCGGCGCGCGTCGAGATCGAGGCCACCGCCGTCATTCCGCGCTGACGCGCGTCAGCTCGCCTTGGAGAGCTCCTCGTCCTCGGGCGAATTCAGGTAGATGCCCGACATGGTGTCGACCCAGCACAGATGGTCGTGCACCTTCTTCACGCCCTCGACGTTCTCCGCAGCGACGATCGCGGCCTGCCGCGTGCGCTCTTCGGTGATGACGCCGCTGAGGTGAACGATACCGTCACGGACGATGACGTTCAGCCCGAAGGGGCACCAGTCGTTCTTCTCCATGCTGTCGATGATGCGGCTGCGAATGTGGTCGTCATCGGCCGTCGGATCCCGCACTTCGCGCGCAAGCCCCGCCACCGCCTGCAGCAGATTGGCCCGCGATACGATCCCGACGACCTTGTCGCCGCGCACCACCGGTAGCCGCTTCACGTTGTTGCGCTCCATGAGGTCGACGATCTCGGCGAGCGCGGTATCCTCCGTGATGGTGACGACCGAGTCGGTCATCACTTCCGCGACCTTGCGGCCATGCTCGTGGACGAAGTCGCTAGCGGATTTGCCCGGGCCGAGGATGAACCGCAGCCAGCGCCCACGCTTGCGCCCGGTGCCGATTTCGCTGCGGCGGATGAAATCTCCTTCCGAAACGACGCCAACCAGCTTGCCGGTATCGTCGACGACCGTGAGACCGCTGACATGCCGCTTGAGCATGATATTCGCCGCCTCGACGATGCTGGTGTCGGGGGTAACCGAGATGACCGACCGGGTCATGATCTGGTGGGCGCGCATGGACAACTCCGCTGGCTTGTTCAATTTCGATGCACGAAAACTAGCTCGGGTATCGAGGTGCGGTTTGACTCAGGTCAATTAGGTGAAGCCGATCTCCTCGATTAAGCAAACGTGATCTGGCGGGCGGGATTTGATGCAGCTCAACCCCTATGCGAAGCTTGGTCATATGCTGTTTCAGTTAGACCGACAGGAACATTTAGCCATGAGCGTCGTCCAGATCTTTCCCCGGACTGAAGAAGAAACGGCGGCGCTGGCTCTCCCCGTCAGTCCAGCCGCTCCTCCGGAAGCCGCGATGACGAGTTCCGAGAAGCCTGCGCTTGCGCCGACGCCGGTTGCCGCCGAGCCTTTGCCTGCATCAGAGCCATATCCCCTCGACCGCGCGTTTCACGCGATGCTGGCGCGATTCACGGGCGGCATTTCGCCGCTGGCCTTGTCGCTCGCTTGGCTCGACTGGAGTTCGCATCTCGCAGCGGCGCCGCAGCGCCAGATGGAGATTTCCCGCAACATCTTGCGCGACACCGGTCGGCTGGCTGAAGCAGTCGCGCACGCGACGTCGCCGGAGCAAAAGCCTTGGTCCGTGATTCAGCCGCAGTCGCGCGATCGCCGCTTCAGCGGGCCACAATGGGAGACTGCGCCGTTCAATCTGCTGGCGCAGGCATTCCTGCTCGGAGAGCGTTGGTGGCACGATGCCACGACTGGCGTGCGCGGCGTTTCGCATGCCAATGAAGCGATCGTCGAGTTTTCGATTCGTCAGATGCTGGACATGCTGGCGCCGTCGAATTTCGCGGCGACCAATCCCAAGGTGCTGGAGAAGGCGTTCCAGAGTGGAGGGGAGAATTTCGTCTTCGGCTGGCAGAACTGGTGCAGCGACCTGATGCGCCTGCTCTCCAACGCAAAATTGACAGATGACGCGCAGTTCGTGGTCGGCAAGACGGTGGCGGCGTCACCCGGCAAGGTCGTTTACCGCAACGAGCTTATCGAGCTGATCCAGTACCATCCGACCACGGCGCAGGTCCGGCCCGAGCCGATTCTGATCGTGCCGGCTTGGATCATGAAGTACTACATCCTCGATCTCTCGCCGCAGAACTCGCTGGTCAAATACCTGACCGGTCAAGGTTTCACCGTGTTCGCGATCTCCTGGCGCAACCCGGATGCGAGAGATCGGGATCTCGCCTTCGACGACTATCGCAAGCTGGGCGTCATGGCCGCGCTGGACATGATCGGCCTGATCGTACCGGGCCGAAAGATCCATGCGCTCGGCTATTGTCTGGGCGGCACATTGCTGTCGATCGCCGCCGCCGCGATGGAGCGCGACGGTGACGACCGCTTCGGCACTATCACTCTCCTCGCGGCCCAGACCGACTTCACCGAGGCCGGAGAGTTGACGCTCTTCATCAATGAGAGCCAGGTAGCCTTCCTCGAAGACATGATGTGGCAGCGCGGCTATCTCGACACGACGCAGATGGCCGGCGCCTTCCAGCTGCTGCGCTCGAACGAACTGATCTGGTCGCGTCTGTCGCACGACTATCTGATGGGCGAGGTCGCGCCGCCGAATGATCTGATGGCCTGGAATGCGGACGCCACGCGGCTGCCGTATCGCATGCATTCGGAATATCTGCGCAAGCTGTTCCTCAACAACGATCTGGCCGGAGGTCGCTATCACGTCGGCGGCCGGAGCGTTTCCCTGTCCGATATTCACGCGCCGATGTTCGTGGTCGGCACGCTCGCCGATCACGTCGCCCCATGGCGATCCGTCTACAAGATTCACTATCAGGTCGATGCCGACGTGACGTTCCTGTTGACCAGCGGCGGTCATAACGCCGGTGTCGTTGCGCCTCCAGAGGAGGCCGGCCACAGCTATCAGGTGCTGACCAAGGCGGAGGACGCGCCCTATGTCGGTCCGGACGAATGGCTGAAGCTGGCTCCGCACGTTGAGGGGTCGTGGTGGCCGGAATGGACCAATTGGCTGGCGGCGCGCTCCGGCGCGCCCTGCGATCCACCGCAGATCGGCGTTGGAGACGCTGCGGACCTGCCCGATGCACCAGGGAACTACGTCCATACCTAGAGCATTTTCGGTTCTGATTGAATCAGAACCGAAGCTCTGGATTCGTGTTTTGACGCGTTTTCTTCACGCGAACCGGTGTCCACTTCGCTCGAAAACGCTCTAAGCTTCGGGCTCGGAATTCGGCGCGAGAACAGAGGAGCGGAAAGGCTTGGTCTTGTCCAGTTTGCGGTAGGCCGCCGAGGCCGCTCGCAACAGCTTCTTTTCCCGCTTGCGGTCGAGGAAGCGATGGCTGGCATCGAGGCCGGCGCCGTTCAACGACGCCGCCAATGCCTGTCCACGCGCATCGTCGTTCAGTTGCCCGAGCGACCGTTGCGCCTTGCGCAATTTCTTGAGGATGGACTGCTGCTTCTTCAGGGCTTCCTCGGCGAACAGGTCCTGGAGCGACTCGATCGAATAGGTCATCCGCTTGTTGAGAAGCCGCAGCTTGTGGCGTTTCTCGACGTCGAGCTTGCGGAGCTTTCGCGCCTTCTTGAGCAGCGTCGTCTCCCATTCGGTCAGCCTCTGCATCGCATGTTCAGCGAGCGTCGAGCGGCGCAGTCGAATGGCCTCCTTGCTGCGCCGGGTCGACCAGGGGCCGCTCTCGATCCAGGCCGAGGTCTGCTCGACGAGGCGGCGATAGCGCGCCGATTGCAGCGCGCGCGCGAGCAGGCGGTGGCTCTCGGCCCGTTTCTCGTCCCAGTGCCGGAGCTCGGCGACCTCGACGAGTTCGCCGTCGCTCTCGGCGATCACCCGCTCGATCGCCACGTCGAGGTCCCTGACCATGCCGAGCTGGCCATTCAGCCATTTCAGTTCGGCCCAGACATGCGGCCGCTGAGCGTCGTCGACCATCGGCGAGAAGAAGCGGATGGCGGTGCGCAGATGCGTGAGCGCAATGCGAATCTGATGGAGCGCGTCGGGATCGCCGCGGCAGGTGCCGTCATGCTGGGCGAGGACGGCCGCGAGGTGGCGGCGCGCGATGATCCGGAACGCCGTATCGCAGGCCATGCCGGGACTGAGGCGGCCGGGCAAGGCATTCCGCCGTGCCGCTGGCGTGAGACGAGCGGCCGTCGAGGTCGTGCTAGGTCGCGCCATCTTTGCCCGCACCAATCAGATTGCCCTGCTTGCCTTCAGCGATCGCGTCCCGGCAGTTCTGGAGCGTCTGCTCTTGCGTCCCGGATGCATCGACGGTCGCCCAACCGACATGACCGATATTATAGTGCTCTTGCAGCGCGGCAACCTCTTGCGTGGCGTCGGATGCGTCGCCCCGGCGGCTTCCGATCCGCATCTGCCGGGTCGCAAGGTCTGCAACCAGGAACAGGCCGTTCAGCGGCACCTTGCTCTTGCGCGCCAGTGCCGAGATCGCGTCCCGTTCGTCCTCACGCGCGAACACGCCGTCGATGATTGCCGAATGGCCTTGCGCCAGCACCCGGCGGGCGAGTTGAACCAGCCTGTCGTAGACGCGGCCCGCGTGCTCCGACGTGTAGGCGGACGGCGGCAGGCGGTGGGTGTCTTCGACGCCGAACATCTGCTTGCGGACGATGTCGCTGCGCAGCACGACGGCTCCGGGCGGTGGTGCGACGAGGGGCGCGAGTGCTTGCGCCAGAACCGTCTTGCCGGTGCCTGACAATCCGCCGACCGCAATCAGGCGCGGAGCGGCCGGATGGATCAGCGTCCTGGCGAGGTCGAAATAGCGTTGGGCCTCATCCAGAATGCCGGGGTCATCGGAGTGCGGCGGCCTCAGCCGTGCCAGAGCCACCTGGGCGCGGATCGCGGCCCGTATGGACATGAACAACGGCAGAAGCGCGAGCGCGTCGAGATTGTCGGCAGATGTCGCGGCGAGATAACGGTTCAGGACGATGTTGGCGGCGCTGGGCTGATTGTGGTGCAGCAGATCCATCAGCGTGAATGCGATATCATAGAGCACGTCGACGGTTGCCATCTGCGCATCGAACTCGATGGCGTCGAACAGAACGGGCCGGCCATCGAGCAGCACGATGTTTGCCAGGTGCAGATCGCCGTGGCAGCGGCGCACGAAGCCCTGACGGCCGCGCTCCGCGATCAGGGAACGGAGGCGCAAGAACGCCTCGTGCGATGCCTTGTCGAGCTTGTCGATCTCGTCAGCGTTGAAACTGCCGCCTGTCCGCAGGCCGTGACTGTTGCCGTCGATCAAGGCAGGGATGGACGAGACCCACGCTTTTCCGTCGGCGTGAATCGCCGCCGCGTGCGAAGCCACAATCGCGTCGGCGGCAGCCGAGGCCAGTTTCGCATCCAACGGCCCGGTCTTTGCCAGATGATCCAGCGTCCTGCTTTCGTCGAAACGCGACATATCGACCGCGTACTCGATCGGCCGGCCGGGACCGTCGACCTGCACCGACCCATCCGGCTCTTCCGTGATCGCGACGACGCGATGATAGATCTGCGGCGCCAGCGGCCGGTTGATCCTGATTTCCTCCTCGCAAGCGGCCTTGCGTTTCTCGAGCGTCGAGTAGTCGAGGAAGGGAAACTTCACGGCACGCTTGATCTTCAGCGCGCGCTTGCCGTCGAGGAACACCGCGGCGCCATGCGTGTCGATCCGCGTCACGCCGGGATGGTCGGTCAGCGTCCGGAAGATCCGCTCCTGGGGCGCCATTTCATCTGTCATGGAACGAGCATCCGTAAGCACCATCAGGGCGTCAGCACGGCCGCGCCGAGAATCTGACCGGCTCGCAGCATGTTCAGGACGTCGTTGGCCTGGTGAAGCGGAAATGCCGTCGTTTCCGTGCGCACGCCGGCTTGCGGAGCGATCTTGAGAAAATCCAGGCCATCCTGCCGGGTCAGGTTGGCGACCGAGACCAACTGCCGTTCCTGCCAGAGCAGATCATAGGGAAAGCCTGGAATGTCGGTCATGTGGATGCCGGCGCATACGACGCGACCGCCTTTGCGGACCGCGCGCAACGCGGCCGGGACAAGTTCGCCAGATGGTGCGTAGATGATGGCCGCGTCGAGCGGCTCCTCGGGCACCTCGTCGGATGCCCCCGCCCAGACCGCGCCGAGACGACGGGCAAGGTCTTGTGCGGCAGCATCGCCGCGGCGCGTGAAGGCATGGACGGATCGCCCTTGCCAGCGCGCGACCTGCGCGATGATGTGGCCGGCCGCGCCGAAGCCGTAGAGGCCGAGCCGTTCGGCGGGGCCAGCCAGCACCAGCGAGCGCCAGCCGATCAGCCCCGCGCACAACAGAGGCGCAATCTCCACGTCGTCGCCTTCCTCGCCGAGGGGAAAGGCGTAGCGTGCGTCGGCGATGGTGTGGGTGGCATAGCCGCCATCGCGCGTGTAGCCGGTGAACAGCGGCGCATCACACAGGTTTTCCATGCCGTCCCGGCAGAAGCGACAATGTCCGCAGGTGAAGCCGAGCCAGGGAATGCCGACCCGATCACCCGGCGCATGCGTTGCGACGTTCGGACCCACGAGATCGACCCGGCCGACGATCTCGTGACCGGGCACGATCGGATAGCGAATATCGGGCAGCTCGGCATCGACGAGGTGAAGATCGGTCCGGCATACGCCGCAGGCGCTGATCTTCACCCGGAGCTGACCCTCGCCGGGTATCGGGTCGGGCCGCTCCTCTATCTCGAGCCGCGTTCGTGGGGCCGGCAACACCATCGCACGCATGAGCTTCTCCGGGGCAACCGCTCCCACTGGATTATCCGTAGAACAACCGGGCGGCCAGTCCTTGATGCCGGTCAACGCCTGTTCTGGCCGAAGTTCCCCTGGCTTGACGAGGATCAAGCAGCTCGACCAGAGCCGGCCTATTGTGGCGGCCAAGGAGAATCCCGATGCCGATCAAGGATGTCTTTATGCCGCTTGTCGGCCAGCCGCGCGGGGCGGCGCTGGCTGCGATCGACAAATGCGTGGCCGTCGCCGCCGAACTCGGCGCCAGGATCACCGCGCTCGCGCTCGAGGAAGAAGTTTTTGAGCGGCCGAAGGTGATGCTGCCCTACGATCGCGAAGCCGCGGAAGCCGGCAGCTCGTGCGAGGTGAGCGACATGCAGCAGCTTCTGAACGCATTCACGAGTGCGACGTCCCGCGCCAAGATTCTCGCCCGGAGCCGAACGGGCAAGGTGCCGGCGGACCAGATCGCGGCGGTCGTGGCCGAGCACGCCCGTTTCAGCGATCTCACGCTGCTTCCCGTGAAGCCGCACGACAGTCGGACAGAGAGCATTGTCGAAGCTTTCCTGTTCGGATCCGGCCGACCGCTCCTGCTATGCCCGGAACATCTCGCGAACGAGCTTCGGCCCAAATTCGAGAATGTCGTGATCGCCTGGGATCACTCCGCGCGTGCGGCGCGTGCGACCGGCGACGCGCTGCCGGTCCTGCAGGCGGCGGCGACCGTCCGCGTGGTGACCGTGGCGGATGACAAGACCGATGCGATCGTGCAATCCGGAACCGCCCTGGTCGATCATCTCAGGGAGCACGGTGTCCATGCTTCGTTCGAAACGGTGAAAGGCCGCGGCAGCTCGATCGGCAAGGTCCTGGAAAACTTCGTGAATTCCCATGATATGGACGCCATCGTGATGGGCGCCTATCATCATTCGCGTCTGAACGAGATCGTCTGGGGCGGTGTGACAAAGACCGTCATTGGCCAGCCACCGTGCTGGGTTATGATCTCACACTAGGCTCGCCATTCGTCCCGACTGATCGTCAACCATCGGAACCGTCGCCGACCGGGCGCATTTGATTTCATGTCAACCTATCGTCTGAACAACCTGCTGGCGCCGCGTTCGGTTGCGCTTGTCGGAGCCAGCGCTCGTCCGGTCTCGGTGGGACGCGCCGTTCTGGAGAACGTTCGCAAGGCCCAATTCAAGGGGCGGTTCGGCCTCGTCAATCCACGCCATGCGGAAATCGGCGGCATGGCGGCGGTGAAGAGTCTGGACGCCTTGGACTTCGTGCCAGAACTCGTGGTCATCACCGCGCCGGCGCGCGAGATCCCCTGCATCATCGACCAGGCCGGGCGCCGCGGCACGGCGGGCGCTTTGATCGTCTCGGCCGGGCTCGGCCATGGACCGGGATCTCTGCACGAGGCTGCCATCGCAGCGGCCGGTAGATACGGCATGCGGCTGATCGGACCGAACTGCCTCGGCATCATGATGCCCGGGGTCAGCCTGAATGCCAGCTTTGCCGCGCATATGCCGGGGGCGGGCAGCCTCGCGCTGATCTCGCAATCGGGGGCGATCGCCGCCGGCATGGTCGATTGGGCTGCGCAGCGCGGCGTCGGCTTCTCCGGCATCGTCTCGATCGGCGATCAGATCGACGTCGACATTGCCGATCTGCTCGACTATTTCGCGATGGATCACAAGACCCGCGCGATCCTGCTCTATATCGAGTCCATCAAGGACGCACGCAAGTTCATGTCGGCGGCGCGCGCGGCCGCGCGCGTGAAGCCCGTCGTCGTGGTGAAGTCCGGTCGCATGGCGCAGGGCGCGAAAGCCGCGGCGACCCACACCGGCGCGCTCGCTGGCGCCGACGCCGTCTATGACGCGGCGTTCCGCCGCGCGGGCGTCCTGCGGGTGTCGGACCTGCGCGAGCTGTTCGATTGTGCCGAGACGCTCGGCCGTGTCGAATCGCCGACCGGAAAGCGTCTCGCCATCCTGACCAATGGCGGCGGCATCGGCGTGCTCGCCGTCGATCGACTGGTCGAGCTCGGTGGAATTCCGGCGACCCTCTCGGCGGAGGCGCGCGAGAAGCTCGACGCGGCGCTGCCGCCGACCTGGTCCGGTGCAAATCCCGTCGACATCGTCGGCGACGCCGACGCCGCGCGCTATGCGGCGGCGCTGGAGGTGCTGCTGGCCGATCGCGACAATGACGCGGTCCTGGTCCTCAACGTGCAAACGGCCATCGCCTCGGCGGCCGAGATCGCCGCCACCGTGACGGAGCTCGTCGGTAAGTATCGAAAGGAGCACAGCCGATGGGCCAAGCCGGTGCTGGCCGCCTGGGTCGGTGCCGATCAGCAGATCATTCAGGCGCTTTCCGGCGCCGGCGTGCCGAACTATCCGACCGAGGACGACGCCGTGCGCGGCTTCATGCATCTGGTCCGCCACCGCGAAGTGGTGGAGGAGCTGAGCCAGGTTCCTCCAGCGATGCCCGACACGTTCGTTCCCGACGCCCGGGGGGCGAGGGAGATCGTCACCGCCGCGATCGCCGACGGTCGCGAATGGCTCGAGCCGGTCGAGATCAAGAACCTGCTCGAAGCGTATGACATCGCGATGGTGCCGACCTATGCGGCAGCAGATGTCGAGCAGGCGGTAGGCTATGCAAACGAGATCTTCGCACAGGGTGACACCGTCGTGCTGAAGATCATGTCGCGGGACATCACCCACAAATCCGATGTCGGCGGCGTCGTTCTCAATCTGACCACGCCTGACGCCGTGCGAGGGGCTGCGGCGAACATTCTCGCGCGGGCGAAGAAGCTGCGGCCCGAGGCCCGGATCGGCGGCGTCATCGTCCAGGCCATGGTCGTCAAGGCCAAAGCGCGCGAGCTGATCCTGGGACTGGCCGACGATCCCACTTTCGGCACCGTTGTCGTGTTCGGCCGTGGCGGCACAGCGGTGGAGATCATCAACGACAAGGCCCTTGCGCTGCCGCCGCTGGATTTGCAGCTCGCCCGCGACCTGATCGACCGCACCCGCGTATCGCGGCTGCTAAAGGCCTACCGCGATGTGCCGGCGGTCAAGCAAGATGCGGTGGCCATGGTGCTGGTCAAGCTGGCACAGATGGCGGCTGACATTCCCGAAATCCGCGAATTCGACATCAATCCGCTGCTCGCGGACGAAACCGGCGTGACCGCGGTCGATGCCCGTGTCGCGGTCGGCCCGCCGCAACGGAAGTTTGCCGGCTCCGGCCCGGCCAATTTCGCCGTTCGCGCCTATCCATCGCAATGGGAGCGCCGCCTCAAGCTCAAGGACGACTGGCGCATCTTCGCGCGGCCCATGCGCCCCGAGGACGAGCCGACCATCCACG
The DNA here is from genome assembly GCF_006658625.1 of Bradyrhizobium sp. UNPF46. Taxonomy (NCBI): domain Bacteria; kingdom Pseudomonadati; phylum Pseudomonadota; class Alphaproteobacteria; order Hyphomicrobiales; family Nitrobacteraceae; genus Bradyrhizobium; species Bradyrhizobium sp. UNPF46. Next base: position 88,665 of record NZ_LFJB01000012.1, on the reverse strand, counting down.
AATTCCTGCGTCACGTCACGCCGCACGATCTTCGCCTGCGCTTCTTTGCGCCGATGAAGGAGTTTACCCACGAGTTCATCGCGCGCCTGACCCAGCTCGATTATGCGCGCGCGATGGCCTTCATCGCATTCGACGAGGCCACGGGCGAAATGGTCGGCGTGGTCCGGCTCCATTCAGATTCGATCTACGAGAGCGGCGAATACGCGATCCTGCTGCGCTCCGATCTCAAGGGCAGGGGGCTCGGCTGGGCGCTCATGCAGCTCATCATCAACTATGCCAAGTCGGAAGGGCTGAAAGTCATCTCGGGCGACGTTCTCAAGGAGAACACCGTGATGCTCGAAATGTGCCGACAGCTCGGCTTCGAGGTCAAGCCGGATCCGGCCGAACCCGATATCTGCGACGTCAAGCTGACCCTTTGAGGACGCCCGTCAGGAATCCGCTTCGGCCGACCCTGCCGCCGCGGATGTCTTGGCGGACGTCCTGGCAGTCGATCGCAAGTTCTTCACGATGATCGCGATCAGCGGCACCAGCACCGGCACGATCGTACTGAGCGGATGATGCACCGCGCCCGACATCTGGGCCTGGAACGCGCGCGCCTCGAACTGGAGCGCTTCGATGGACGAGTCGTGGATTTCGTTGGCGAGCTCGATGTCACGGCCCGACGGAGCGCGGCCGGCGATGACGAAGAGAGCCGCCGCGATGACGAAATTGACGGCTCCGAGGATGGCCGCGGCGGCAATCGCGCTCCAGATCTGGACCAGCGCGAAATAGGCCGACAGCTCCAGCATCAGAAGCCCGAACGCTGCGATCAGGGCTGCAAAGGCGCGCAGGCCGAGCCCGATTAGCAAATGGCGGAGCCGGATGTCCGCAATGATCCTGTCGGTGCGCCACAGTGCGCGCAGATGTTTGACCACATTCTCGGTATTCACCTAGTGTCTCCTCAGCATGAAGCCGACAACCACGCCGAGCGCGAAGGCGGAGGCGAGCGATGTGATCGGACGGTCCGCAATGAGGCCCTGAAGCTGCTCCTGCTCTTCCTCGACGGTCTCGCCGAGCTCGGTCAGTGCGGCCCTGATCTGGTCGGCGAGCGCTTCGGCGCGATCTTTCGAGCTCTCGTACATCTCCTCGCCGGCGGTGCTCAGCAAGCGCGTGACGTCGATCTTCAGCGCGCGTAGTTCTTCGCTCATCCTGTCGCTGTTGAACATGGACTTGATATCCCCATTGAACGGACGCAAGCCTAGGGGCCGCGCGCGCGATCGCGCTTGATTTGCGTCAATCGGCAGGGCGGCTCAGCGCTTGAGACAGGTCAAGCCGGCCGCCATAAGCTGGCCTAGAAATACCGTCTGAATGGGGACCGATTGTCCCGACGAGGTGGAAGCGTGAACCACGAACCGCTATTGCTCGCGACGCCGTCCGGCGACGTGCTGAACTTGCGCCCCGAAGGGCCCTGGACCGCCGCGAATGTGGTGACGCTCGAGACCTTGTCCCGATCGGTCGGGACCGACGTCGATCGCTCGCGCGCCGTCACGCTGGACATGTCCGGTGTCAGTGCGCTCGACACGCTCGGCGCCTGGGTCCTGGAAAAACTGTCGCGCAGGGCCGCATCGTCAGGCAGATCGGCCGAATTCGTCGGCGTCGCCGATCATTTCAGCGGGCTGCTGGAAGAGGTGCGCCAGGTCAACCTCCACACGCCGGCTCCGGCGGCTGTGCCCAATCCGGTGCTGGCGAGGCTCGGCGATCTCGGCAAGTCCACCGTTGGCGCGCGGGAGGACATCACGATCTTCCTGCAGATGCTCGGCGCATTGTTCATGGCCATCATCGGCGTGCTGCGCCGGCCGCGTTCGCTGCGGCTGACCTCGCTGGTCTATCAGCTCTACCGCATCGGGTGGCAGGCGATCCCCATCGTAGCGCTGATCACCTTCCTGATCGGCGCCATCATCGCGCAGCAGGGTTTCTTCCATTTCCGCCGGTTCGGTGCGGAATCCTATACCGTCGACATGGTCGGCATCCTGGTGCTGCGCGAGCTCGGCGTGCTCATCGTCGCCATCATGGTCGCCGGCCGGTCCGGCAGCGCCTACACCGCCGAGCTCGGCTCGATGAAGATGCGCGAGGAGATCGACGCGCTCTCGACCATGGGGCTCGATCCCGTCGACGTCCTGATCCTGCCGCGCGTTGCGGCCCTGATCATCGCGCTGCCGATTCTCACCTTCATCGGTTCGATTGCCGCGCTCTATGGCGGCGGTCTCGTCGCTCAGTTCTATGGCGACATGGGTCCGGCGATCTACATCGCGCGGCTGCACGAGGCCATCTCCGTCACCCATTTCGAGGTGGGCATCCTGAAGGCGCCGTTCATGGCGCTGGTGATCGGGATCGTGGCTTGCAGCGAGGGATTGCGCGTCAAGGGCAGCGCGGAATCGCTCGGGCGACAGACCACGACGTCGGTGGTGAAATCGATCTTCCTGGTGATCGTGCTCGACGGCCTGTTCGCGGTCTTCTTTGCCTCGATCGGAATGTGAAGATGGACGCATCGCAAGACCAGTTCGCGATCCGCGTCCGGGACCTCGTGGTCGGCTTCGGCCGCCAGACCGTGCTGGACCATCTGTCGCTCGACGTCCGCCGGGGCGAGATCCTCGGACTGGTGGGGGCATCCGGCGGCGGCAAGTCGGTCTTGATGCGAACCATCATCGGCCTCATCCCGCGCCGGGGCGGGACCATCGAAGTCATGGGACAACCCACCGGCGGCCATGGTCGAGGCGCAGCCACGATATGGGGCATCTTGTTCCAGCAGGGCGCGCTGTTCTCCTCGCTGACGGTCCGGCAGAACATCCAGTTTCCGTTACGCGAAAATCTCGTCCTGTCGCAGGAGCTGATGGACGAGATCGCGATCGCCAAGCTTGAAATGGTCGGCTTGCGCGCTCAGGACGCCGACAAATATCCGTCAGAGCTGTCCGGCGGCATGACCAAGCGCGTCGCGCTGGCGCGCGCGCTCGCGCTCGACCCGCCGATCCTGTTCCTGGACGAGCCGACCTCCGGCCTCGATCCGATCGCCGCCGGCGATTTCGACGCGCTGATCAAGACCCTGCAAAAGACGCTGGGGCTGACCGTGTTCATGGTGACCCACGATCTTGCGAGCCTCACCACGGTCTGCGACCGCGTCGCCGCGCTCGCCGACGGCAAGATCGTGGCGATCGGCCCGATGCGCGAATTGCTGCAATCCGAGCATCCCTGGGTGCGCGCCTATTTCCACGGCAAGCGCTCGCAGATGCTGCAACACGAGATGAGATGAGACATGGAAACCCGCGCTCCCTACGTGCTGATCGGCAGTTTCGTGCTGGCCGCGATCCTCGCGGTGTTCGGCTTCGTCTATTGGCTGAACAACACCGGCGGCATCGGGCCGCGCACGAACTACCACGTGCAATTCCAGGGGCCGGTCCCTGGCCTGCTGGTCGGTGCCGGCGTGCTGTTCAACGGCATTCGGGTCGGTGAGGTGACCCAGCTCGGGCTCGCGCCGGACAATCCGCGTTTCGTCAACGCCACGATTTCGGTCGCGACCGCGACGCCAGTCCGCTCCGACACCAAGGTCGGTCTCGAATTCCAGGGCCTGACCGGCGTGCCGGTGGTGACGTTGGAGGGCGGACTGATCGTCGCCAAGTCCGGTGACAAGTCCGGCGAGCCGCCGACCTTGATCGCCGAGGCCGGCGCCGGCCAGAGCATGACGCAGGCGGCGCGCGATGCGCTGCGGCGGGTCGACACGGTGCTTCAGGACAATTCCGGCCCGCTCAAGGACACCATCGCGAATTTCAAGACCTTCTCCGAGGGGCTCGCGCGCAATACCGGCAAGATCGACGGCATTCTGGCGGGCCTGGAAAAGATGACCGGCGGTGGCGTCCCTGCGCAGAAGGTCACCTACGACCTGCACACGCCGCAGAATCTCGGCCCCGCCGGCAAGACGCTGTCGGCATCACTGGCCATTCCCGAGCCGAGCGCGGTCGCCATGCTGCAGACCCAGCGCATGCTGTTCGCGCCCGTTGGGGACCGGCCGGGCTTTGCCGACTTCCTCTGGGCCGACAGCATTCCGAAATTGGTGCAGGCGCGCCTGATCGACAGCTTCGAGAATTACGACATCGCCCACGCCCCGCTGCGCACGAGCGATCTCGGTCAGGCGGATTACCAGCTCCTGATCGACATCAGGCGCTTCCGGATCGCCACGGAGGGCGAGGCAAGGGTCGAGATCGAACTGTCGGCACGGATCGTCGACAAGAGCGGCAAGGTGGTTGCTTCGCGCCTGGTCGAGACCAGCGAGAAGCTCGACAAGGTCGAGCCGGCCGCTTCGGTTGCCGCCTTCGATGCGGCCTTTGCTCGCATCGCCAAGGAGCTGATCGGCTGGACCGTGCAGGCGGTGTAACGCCGTCTATTCCAGCGTCTTCAGGTAGGACAGAAGGTCGTGGATCTGGTCCGGACTGAGCTCGAAGGCCGGCATGTCGGCGTGACCGGTATAGATCCCCTCCGCCAGCGCCTCGCCAAGGGTCTCGATCGGGTAGCGCTGATGCAGGATCCGCAGCGGGGGCGCGCCCTCGAGCGGGCTGCGGGAGGCGCGGTCGATCGCGTGGCAGCGGGCGCAATTGGCCCTTGCAAAGGCCTTGCCGCGCTGTTCGGCGGTCGGGGCCGCCAGCGCAGGTGTCATCAGAAGCAGCCCAATCAGACCGTGACGCAGGGCGCCTTGCAGCATGGAACGTGATCCCGTCGAACTCTGGAGCAGAATAAGACGGGGATGCCACTCAAATTTGATCTGAGTCAATTGGCTTTGGCGCAGTGCAGTAAAATGCCCTCCGCGCGGTGGACTCGGCCTGGGGCCGGGGGCAGCCGGCGCGGGGAGCGGTGGATGAAGCCTTCCGTGGTCATGATTGAGCCGAACGGACATTTTTGCAGCGATTGTGCCGTGCGCGGTGCGGCGGTTTGTTCGTCGCTGAATGCGGCCGAGCTCAGGGAGTTCGAGCATCTCGGGCGCCGCGTCCATTTTGACGGAGGCGAGACCGTGTTCTCCGAGGAGGACATCACGACCTCGTTCTACAACGTTCTCGAAGGCGTCATGCGGCTGTACAAGCTGCTGCCAGACGGCCGCCGGCAGATCGTCGGTTTTGCCTTGCCCGGCGATTTCCTGGGAATGAACATATCCGGCCGGCATAATTTTTCCGCCGATGCGATCGGCGTCGTGACCGTGTGCCAGTTCGCCAAAGCCCCGTTCGGTCGCTTTATCGAAGACCGGCCGCAGCTGCTCAAGCGGATCAACGAGCTGGCGATTCGCGAGTTGAGCCAGGCGCGCGACCATATGGTGCTGCTCGGCCGTCGTTCGGCCGACGAGAAGGTCGCGACCTTTCTGCTCAGCTGGCGCGAACGGCTGGTCGCGCTCAAGGGGCTGTCCGACACGGTTCCGCTTCCCATGAGCCGTCAGGACATCGCCGACTATCTCGGTCTGACCATCGAAACCGTCAGCCGCACCTTCACCAAGCTGGAGCGTCACGGCGTGATCGAGATCATTCACGGCGGCATCAGCCTGCTCGATCCCGCGCGCGCAGAGGCGCTGGCCGCAGCCTGACGGTCCGTTCGCGACGCTCTGGCATTCTTGATCTCGATCAATGACGTTGGCCGGCTGCGGCAAAATAATGCCCCAAATTATCGGGAGGGGATGATGCCTGCTGACGCGTTGCTGGTAACCGTTGTCGTCGTCGCGATCTTCGTCGTATTTGCCGCAGCCTTGGCTTACGCGGACCGGCAGACCAGCTCAGGCCGGATCGATTCGGATTCCAAGCGCTGAAGCTCCCGAGGTCCTAGCTAATCCGCCTGGAGGCGCTGACGGCTGACGCCCGTCCGGCCGGCTTCGGCGTTCGTCAGCGCCTCAACGCAACTACGGCTCGCGCGGCCTGCAACTCTGCATCGACCAAAACGCATCGGCGCATCCTTCGGATGCGGGCTTCGGGCTCGACCGCGGCTTTTTCGCGGCATTTGCCTCAAAACACGCGCGTGCTTTCCGGTTGAAAAGCCTGATAACGTTGACTACGCAGGAACATCAGTGCCTCGCAGTCTTAGGAGCCCCGCGGCGTGCCTCAGGACAAGACCGGCGACCCCCGACAGTCGGCGGGCAACAAACTATCGGTCCTGCGCAAGCACCCGATCTTCGCTGATCTGGAGCCCGAGGCGCTCGATCAGCTCTGCCGCTACGCCAAGCACACCACCGTCAAGCGCGGTGCGACGATCGCCGCCAAGGGCGATCCCGGCAACAATCTGTTCGCGGTGATCTCGGGGACGGTGAAGATCTCCTCCTCCTCCCCGGATGGGCGGAACGCCATTCTCAATCTGATCGGCCCCGGAGAGATTTTTGGCGAGATCGCGGTGCTCGACGGCGCGCCGAGATCGGCTGACGCGACTGCCAACACCAATTGCGAGCTCTACATCATCGACCGCCGGGACTTCCTTCCGTTCGTGAAGAGTCAGCCGGCGCTGGCGATGAAGTTCATCGAGCTGCTCTGCGCGCGTCTGCGCTGGACCAGCCAGCAGGTCGAGCAGGTGATCCTGCAGAATCTGCCGGGCCGGCTGGCGAGCGCGCTGCTCGGTCTCACCGAGGAGCGCAAGTTCGATTCCGGCAGCGGCACGCTCGCCATCACGCAGCAGGAGATCAGCGAGATGGTGGGGATGACGCGCGAGAGCATCAACAAGCAATTGCGCGCCTGGGCCGGCCGCAACTGGGTTCGCCTCGAGCACGGTGCCATCGTCGTGCTCGACACCGACGCGCTGCGCGAGCTCGCCGAGAGCGGCCTCGACGGCGAGTGACGCCTCAGGGTAGATCGTCGATGATGGCGACCGCGCGAGTCCAGCCCGCCGAGGCGCGTTCGATCTTCACCGGAAAGCATGAGACCGTGAACCCGGTCGATGGCAATTGGTCGAGATTGTGCAGCTTTTCGAGATGGCAATAGCCGATGTGCCGTCCCGCCTTGTGGCCCTCCCAGATCAGGCCGGCGTCTTTGGTCTCTGCATATTTCTTCGCGGTGTAGACGAACGGCGCATCCCAGCTCCAGCCGTCGGTGCCGGTGAGCCGCACGCCGCGTTCGAGCAGATACATGGTGGCCTCATAACCCATGCCGCAGCCGGAATTGACGTATTCGGCCTTGCCGAATTTGGCGCCGGCGCTGGTGTTGACGACGACGATCTCCAGCGGCGACAGCGTGTGCCCGATGCGTTTCAGCTCCCTCTCGACGTCCTCGGCGCTCGCCACATAGCCGTCGGGCAGGTGCCGGAAGTCGAGCTTCACGCCGGGTTGAAAGCACCATTCCAGCGGGACCTCGTCGATCGTCCATGACCGCTCGCCGCGATTCATGGTCGGATGGAAGTGCCAGGGCGCGTCGAGATGCGTGCCGTTATGGGTCGACAGCGAGACCTGTTCGACGGCCCAGCCTTGTCCGTCCGGCAGATCCTGCGCCTCGAGCCCATCGAAGAACTGCAGCATGCGGGGCAGGCCCTGCTGGTGATCGATGTACTGGATGGTCGGATGGTTGCCGGGCGGATCGGCCGTCACGTCGTTTCTGAGCGGCACCGAGATATCGATCAGCTTCCGCGGCATGGGTATTCCTTGGACAGGGTCCGCTGTTTCCGTCCATTTTGGAGGGCCCCCATCAGTCGCGTCAAGTCTCGTGCCGGCGAAGCAAGCCGTTCTGCCGCTTCCACAGCGAGGCGAATTGAGCCAGATTGATCGATGCAACTGTTGCATCGATCAATGCCGGATTTGGCTTGGACAGGGAATGCCGCGCGCCCTAGGGACGATATTGGCGCTTGACTTCACACTTGGAGCGGAGCGACCCAAGGCGGCCTGCAGCCTGCCGACAACGACATAATCAACCCAGGAGGAAGCCCCGATGAAGACACTGACCGGTATCGTCACAGCCGTTGCGCTGGCGCTCACAGCGCCCCTGGCGACCGCGCGCGACTTCCGCTCCGCCGACGTTCATCCCGCCGACTATCCGACCGTCGAGGCCGTCAAGTTCATGGGCAAGCAGCTCGCGACGGCGAGCGGCGGCAAGCTCGGTGTCAAGGTGTTTCCCAACGGAGCCCTGGGCTCGGAGAAGGACACCATCGAGCAGCTCAAGATCGGCGCGCTCGACATGATGCGGATCAACGCATCGCCGCTCAACAATTTCGTGCCCGAGACCATCGCGTTGTGTCTGCCGTTCGTGTTCCGCGACACCCAGCACATGCGCACCGTGCTCGACGGGCCGATCGGCGACGAGATCCTGGCGGCCATGGAGCCCGCGGGCCTGATCGGCCTTGCCTATTACGACAGCGGCGCGCGTTCCATCTACACCGTCAAGGCACCCGTCAAGTCGCTCGCCGATCTCAAGGGCCTGAAGATCCGCGTCCAGCAATCCGACCTGTGGGTCGGCATGATCCAGAGCCTCGGTGCAAACCCGACGCCGATGCCCTATGGCGAGGTCTATACCGCGCTCAAGACGGGTCTGGTCGATGCGGCCGAGAACAACTGGCCGTCTTACGAATCCTCCCGCCATTTCGAGGCCGCCAAGTTCTACAACGTCACCGAACATTCCCTGGCGCCCGAAGTCCTCGTGATGTCCAAGAAGGTCTGGGACGCGCTGAGCAAGGAAGATCAGGCCATGGTCCGCAAGGCGGCCAAGGAATCGGTGCCGGTCATGCGCAAGCTCTGGGACGAGCGCGAGCAGGCCTCCCGCAAGACCGTCGAGGCGGCGGGCGTGCAGGTCGTGACGGTGGCCAACAAGCAGGAGTTCGTCGACGCGATGAAGCCGGTGTACGACAAGTTCGCCGGTGACGCGAAGCTGAAGGGCCTCGTCAAGCGCATCCAGGACACGAAGTAAACCAGGGCGGTACAGGGTCCGGCGTCGCCGCAGGGTGACATCGGACCCTCGCGAGGGGAGACGCGGGATGACGGACCCACACGTCGCGGATCACGAGCACGACGCGGCCAGCCGCCCGTCCATCGGCTTGCTGTCGCAGATCAATGCGCCTGTTGCACGCGTCGGCATGTATCTGTCCGTGGCAGGGCTGCTCGTCATCGTCGCCATCGTCTTCTACCAGGTGTTCGGACGTTACGTGCTCAATTCGAGCCCGACCTGGACGGAGAACCTTGCGCTTGTCCTCATCCTGTACGTCACGCTGATCGGCGCCGCCGTCGGTGTGCGCGATGCCGGACACATCGGAATGGACAGCCTGCTGGTGATGCTGCCCGACCGGGCGCGAGAGAAGATCGAGATCGTGATCCACGTTCTGGTCGCCGTGTTCGGCGTCGCTATGGCCTATAACGGCTGGATCCTCGGCGCGTCGGTCGGCACCGTGAAGATCCCAAATCTGGGCCTGCCCGAGGTCATCCGCTACGTGCCGCTGATCGCCTCCGGCCTCCTGATCGTCTCCTTTTCAATCGAGCACATCATCGCTCTCCTGCGCGGCGAAGAGGTCGTCCCCTCATGGAACTGATCATCCTCGGCGCCACCTTCTTCGGCTTCCTGATCCTCGGCGTCCCCGTCGCCTTCGCCATCGGCCTCTCGGCCATCTGCACCATCCTCTACGAGGGCCTGCCGGTCGCCGTCATCTTCCAGCAGATGATGTCGGGAATGAATATCTTCTCCTTCCTCGCGATTCCCTTCTTCGTCTTCAGCGGTGAGCTGATGCTGCATGGCGGCGTCGCTGACAAGATCGTGCAGCTGGCCAAGAATCTGGTCGGGCACATCCGTGGCGGCCTCGGCATGTCGAACGTGGTCGCCTGCACGCTGTTCGGCGGCGTCTCCGGCTCGCCCGTGGCCGACGTCTCGGCGATGGGCGCTGTGATGATCCCGATGATGAAAAAGGAGGGGTTCGACACCGACTACGCCGTCAACGTCACCACCCATGCCTCCCTGGTCGGCGCCTTGATGCCGACCAGCCACAACATGATCATCTATGCGCTCGCCGCCGGCGGCAAGGTCTCGATCGGCGCGCTGATCGCCGCCGGCCTGCTGCCGGCGATCGTGTTGATGGTGTGCATGCTGGTCGCCGCCTACGCGGTTGCGGTGAAGCGCGGTTATCCCGCCGGCAAGTTCCCGGGCTGGGCCGAGGTCGTCCGCTCCTTCGCGGCTGCGCTGCCCGGCCTCTTGATCGTTGGCATCATCCTCGCGGGGATCCTGTCCGGCGTCTTCACGGCAACGGAATCGGCGGCCGTCGCCGTCACCTACACGATCCTGCTGACGTTCTTCATCTACCGCACCATGACCCTGCAGAACTTTCTGCGCGCCGCCGCCAAGGCGGTGAAGACGACGGGCGTGGTGCTGCTGCTGATCGGCGTCTCCACCATGTTCCAATACTTGATGGGTCTCTACGAGGTCGCCGACTTCGCCGGTGATCTCATGAGCAAGGTGTCCTCGCAGCCCTGGATCATCTTCCTGCTCATCAACATCATCCTGTTCGTGCTCGGCACGTTCATGGACATGGCCGCGACCATCCTGATCTGCACCCCGATCTTCCTGCCGATCGCGATGAAGGCGGGCATGGACCCGGTGCAGTTCGGCATGCTGATGCTGATCAACTGCGCGCTCGGGCTGAACACGCCGCCGGTCGGAACCACGCAGTTCGTCGGCTGCGCCATCGGCGGCATTTCGGTCGGCGCGGTGATGCGCACCATTCTGCCGTTCTACGCCGCACTGATCGCAGCTCTGATGTTCGTGACTTACGTCCCCGCGTTCTCGCTGTGGCTGCCCCGCCTGCTGATGGGTTACAAGGGCTAGCAGCTACAGGAGAAGCCATCAGTGACGGACTATCGCAAGCTCTTCGATCTCACCGGCAAGACGGCCGTGGTGCTCGGCGCCGCCTCGGGAATCGGCAAATCGTCGGCCGAGGCGCTGGCGGGGCTCGGGGCCCGCGTCGTCTGCGCCGATCGTGCGCTCGACGCCGCGGGGGCAACCGCTGCCGGTATCCGTGAGAAGGGCGGCTGGGCGGAAGCAGCCAGCTGCGATGCCGCGAGCGCTGCGGACGTCAACGCGCTGGCGAAAACCGTGATGCAAAAATTTCCGCGGCTCGACATCGCCGTGACGACGCCCGGGCTCAACATCCGCAAGACTATCCTCGACTACACCGAGGAGGACCTCGACCGCGTGCTGAATCTCAACGTCAAGGGCACTGTGTGGTTCTTCCAGGCCTTTGGCCGCATCATGGTCGAACAAAAGGGTGGCAGCATCATCGCCTGCTCATCAGTGCGCGCGGTGACCATCGAGCCGGGCCTCGGCGTCTACGGCTCGACCAAGGCCGCGATCGGCCTGCTGGTGAAGGGCTTTGCCTCCGAGGTCGGTCATGCCGGCGTGCGGGTCAACGCGATCGCGCCGAGCATCGCCGAGACCGCGCTGACCGGCCCGTTCAAGCAGCGCCCCGACATCTACAATCTCTATGCCGGCCACACCGTGTTCAACCGCTGGAGCAGCGCCGACGAGGTCGCAACGGCAGTCGCCTATCTCGCCTCGGACGCCGCCAGCTATGTCAGCGGCAGCACGCTGTTCGTCGATGGCGGCTGGACCGCGGTGGACGGCCCGCCGACCGGTCTCACCCAGTTGCACAAATAGGGCTGTCTTTCGCGCCTAGCCGGCAAAGCCCGCGCGCTGGCGCATCTCCTTCCGGTCTGCGCCAGTCAACAGCGTGATCAGCGCCACCGCCTCCTTGGGATGCGCGGCGCGCGCGGCCACGCCGGCCGTGTACATCGTCACGAGCTCGCAGCCGGGCGGCAGCGATCCTGACAGCGCGATGCCGTCGGTCGCGATGATCTCGGTGGCCTGTGTACAGCCGATCGGCTTCTGCGCGGTCGAGGCCGCAAGCTCCCGCATCGCGGTCGCGCCATTGGGAAAGATCTTCAGGCGCGATGCGACCTCATAGGCGATGCCGAGCTGGTCCAGCACCTTTGCGACATGCTGTCCCGCCGTCGAGGCCTTGGTGTCGGGAACGTAGATGGCGTCGGCGCTGCGCAGCACGTCGCGCAAATCGGCTTCGGTCTTCACCGTCACCCTGGGATCACGGCTGCGGACCGCCAGCGCAGTCTCGACCCGGCCGATATCCGCGATCGAGGAGGGGGTGACGAGCTTCTCCTCGGCAAGCTTTGCAAGGAGAGCCTGCGTCAGGATGACGAGATCGGCCGGCGTGCTTGCGCGCAGCTTGTCGGCCATGATGCCGACCGCGCCGAATTCGCCGTCGATCCCGAACCCAGTCTGCGCCTTGAAGGCCTCGCTGAGGCCGCGGACCAGGCCTTGCGCCGCGCCGCCGCTCAAGATGTTCACTGTCGTCACGATGCCAGCTCCATGGCTGCAATGATCTTGTCGCGGGTGATCGGCAGGTCGCGCACGCGCACGCCGAGGCAGTCGAACACGGCATTCGCGATCGCTGCTGTCACCGGGCCGTGCGCGGCCTCGCCGGCTCCGACCGGTTCGATCTCCGGCCGCTGGATGATCTCGACATCCACGGCCGGTGCCTCGCTGAACGTCAGGATCGGATAGTCGCTCCATGACGTCGACGTGATGCGCGTCCTGTCGAAACGGACTCGCTCCTTCATCACCCAGCTCGTCGCCTGGATCGCGCCGCCCTCGATCTGGTTGACGACGCCGTCGGGGTTGATGGCCTCGCCGACATCGACCGCCAGCGTCAGCCGCTTCACGCGGATGTCGTCAGTGCCCTCGATCTCGGCAATTGCCGCGCAATAGGCGCCGGTGTTCTTGTAGCGGGCAAAGCCGACGCCGTGACCGATGCCGGGACGCTTCGGCGGCTTCCAGCCTGCGCGTCGTGCCGCGGCGCTGATGACGTCCCGCGCGCGCTCGTCGAGCAGGGACTCGATGGCGAACACATTGCCTTGTCCGCCCAGCGTCCGCAGTGCGGAGGTCCGTACCGGCATGGTCAGCAGCCGATGGCAGGTGATCGTCCAGGCCGGAAGGTCGTACAGCGGAACGGAGTTGCGGTCGCCGCCGCCGCCATTGGCCGCAGGCGGGTCGGTCGAGATCATGCGCGGGTAGGGATTTGCGATCTCGGTTGCGGCCAGCAGCGCCGGCTGTGCTGCACGTCCCGGCCTTGCCGTGTGACCGTTGCTCCAGATCGCATGACGCCAACCGACGATCTCGTTGTCGGCGTCGAGATCGGCCTCGATCTCGATGGCCATCGCCGCGCCAAACGGGGCGTGAGACATCTCGTCATGGCGCGACCACTGCACCCGTACCGGTCGTCCATCGGCCGCCCTCGCCAGCAGCACGGCATCGAGTGCAATGTCGTCGGCCGCATTGTGTCCGTAGCAGCCGGCGCCTTCCATGTGCTCGACCACGATGTTCTCGGCCGGGAGCTTGAGCACGATCGCAAGATCGGCGCGCAGCAGATAGACACCCTGGCTATGGGTCCAGACGTGGACACGATCGCCGTCCCATTGCGCCATGGCGCAGGATGGTGCGATCGAGGCATGCGCGATGTAGGGGCGGGTGTATTGCCGGCGAAGGGTTTGGGCGGGCTTGCGCGCCGGCTCCGCCGTCCTGGTGTCGATGGTGGTGGTCTCGACCGGTTGGCTCCTGAGAAAACCCGCCAGATCGTCTTCATCCGGCAGCGGCTCGCCGACCGACCATGTCGCGGCCTTGCGCAAAGCCTTGAGCGCGGTTTCCGCCGCCGTCTCGCTGTCGGCGACGACGCCCGCAAAGCCGCCGTCGCGGACGATCGCAAGGAGGCCGGGGACCGCGCGCGCAGCTTCTTCATTGAGCGCCGTCAGTTTCGCGCCCGAGATATCCGGCCGCAGCACGCGCCCGTGCATCAGTCCCGGCAGTGCGCAGTCATGGATGAAGCGTGGCCGCGCGAACACCTTGTCGGGAATGTCGACACGCTGGACCGAATGTCCGGCGACACCGCGCTTGGCGACGCTCTTCGCGCTCGCATTGGCGGTGATATCGTGGTCCAGCAAGACATCTCCGGCGAGCTCCCAATAGCTGGTCCTGACATTGCCGGGGCCCGAGATGGTGCCGTCCTGGACATTGAGCAGCGCCGCATCGACGCCGAGACGTTCCGAGGCCACGGTGAGGAAGCGCTGGCGCACCTCGGCGCACACGTGCCGGAGCGCGCGGCCGGACTGCTGAATCGACAGGCTGCCCGAGGTGACGCCCTCGTTCGGGCTCATCGCCGTCGAGGCGCGGATCATGTCAATGTGGCCGATCTCGACGTCAAGCTCATCCGCCGCGATCTGTGCCAGGGCCGTGACGATGCCCTGGCCGATCTCGACCTTGCCGGGCGAGATCGCCACACGACCGTCCTCGGTGAACCGCAGCCATGATGACACCTTGGGATTGGCCACGAGGCTCACCGGCAGCTTCGGGGCTGGGGATGGCATGCTCATGACGCCGCCATCTCCGCCGCCGCGCGTAGCACGGCGCGGACCATGCGGTTATGCGATCCGCAGCGGCACAAATTGCGATCCAACGCGGCTCGGACCTCTGCCTCCGTCGGCGACGGATTGCGCGTGAGCAGCGCCGCGGCGCTGACGAGGATTCCGGAGACGCAATACCCGCACTGCATCGCCTGTTCGGATATGAAGGCGCGTTGCAGCGGATGCGGACGCTCTGCTGTCCCGAGGCCTTCGACCGTGACGACGTCCTTGCCCGCCACCGACCACATCGGCATGTCGCAGGACGTCATCGCGCGGCCGTCGACCAGGACGTGACATGCGCCGCACTCGCCGGCGCCGCAGCCGAAATGCGGGCTGGTGACGCCGAGCCGGCCACGGAGCACGTCGAGCAACGTCCGGTCGGAATCGGCTTCCACGACGGCTGCCGTGCCATTGAGCTGGAATTGGACGGTGGGCATTACGCGCTGCGGCCTTAGGACTTGTCGAACTTCTTGACGACGTCGGCCCATTTCTCGATGTCGCCGCGCAGGAACTTGTCGAATTCCTCCGGCGTCATCGACATGGGCACGGCGCCCTGTTCTGTCCAGAGCTTGACGATATCGGGTCGCTTCACCATTGCGTTCACGGCGGCATTGAGCTTGTCGATCACGGGCCTCGGCGTGCCTGATGGTGCCATCAGGCCGAGCCAGATCGTGGCTTCATAGCCGGGAACGCCAGCTTCGATCGCGGTCGGCACGTTCGGCAGCACGGTCGATCGCTGCTTGCCGGTGGTGGCGAGCGCGCGGACCTGGCTCTCGGCGATGTTCGGCGCCATCGCCGGCACCGCGTCGATCATCATCTGCACCTGTCCGCCGATCACGCCGCTGCGCGCTTCGCCGCTGTTGCGATAGGGCACGTGGACGAGGTCGATGCCGGCCATGGCTTTGAACAGCTCGCCGGCCATGTGGTAGGGCGTGCCCTGACCGGAGGAGGCGTAGTTCGGCTTGCCTGGCTGCGCCTTGGCGAGCGCGATGAACTCGGCCAGCGTCTTCGCCGGAACCTGCGGGTTCACCACGATGACGAGATCGGAATAGTTCACGGGCGCGATCGGCGCGAGGTCGCGCATCAATTCGTACTTGCGCTTGTCCGGCGTCAGCAACGATTCGTTCGCCGTCTGGGTGTTCGACATCATCAGCAGCGTGTAGCCGTCGGCCGGCGACTTTGCAGCTTCCACGGTGCCGATGACGCCGCCCGCGCCGGTGCGGTTCTCGATCACGAAGGGCTGGCCGAAACTCTCCTGGAGCACGTTGCCGATCAGCCGGGCCGCGACATCGGCCGGCCCGCCGGCACCGAACGGCACCACGATCCGCACCGCATGGGACGGATAATCCTGGGCGGACGAGGGAGCGGCCGGGACCATGGCGAGCAAGCCGGCAGCCAGCGCCAGCATGAAGCTTCGGGCCGTCATGCCCACCTCCCTGATGTCGTTCTTGTTGGCCGGCACTGTAGCGGCAGGGAATGCGGACTGTCGACGCCTTACAAAACTGCTCGGGTGGGGAATATCGAGCGGTTTTCGGTGTGATTGCGCCGCCTTTCGCGGTCGCAGCAGGAACCGCAGGCGCGCACGGCTTGAGCAAATCGCATGGGCGTTGGCGGATAAATGCCCTCGGCTGACCGGTATTTTGGTGTTACGAACTGGGACATGAACCAGCACGCGAAAATCGAAATCCGCCATTCGACCTGTCCGCACGATTGCCCGTCGGCCTGTGCCCTCGATGTCGAGGTGGTCGAGGGCCGCAGCATCGGCCGTGTCCGAGGTTCGAAAAAGCAGACCTACACAGCCGGCGTCGTCTGCGCCAAGGTCGCGCGCTACGCCGAGCGCATCCATCACCCCGAGCGGGTGACGTATCCGATGCGCCGCATCGGACCGAAAGGCTCGGGGCAGTTCGCGCGGATCTCCTGGGACGAAGCGCTGGATGAGATCGGGCACCGCTTCAATGCGGCCGAGCGCGAGTTCGGCGCGGAATCGATCTGGCCATATTATTACGCCGGCACGATGGGCCTGGTGATGCGCGACGGGCTCAACCGCCTGACGCATGTCAAAAAGTACTCGCGCTTCTACCAGACCATCTGCGCCAATGTCGCGCGCATCGGCTTTGCGATCGGCACCGGCAAGATCGCCGGCGTCGATCCGCGCGAGATGGCGCTGTCCGATCTCGTCGTGATCTGGGGCACCAATCCCGTCAACACCCAGGTCAACGTGATGACGCACGCCTCCCGCGCCCGCAAGGAGCGCGGCGCGAAGATCGCGGCGATCGACATCTACGACAACGAGACGATGAAGCAGGCTGACATCAGGATCATCCTGCGGCCCGGCACGGACGGCGCCTTCGCCTGCGGCGTGATGCACGTCCTGTTCCGCGACGGTTATGCCGACCGCGCCTATCTGGACAAATACACCGACTGTCCCGCCGAGCTCGAGGCGCATCTGAGGACACGCACGCCGGAATGGGCGTCCGCGATTTGCGGCGTGCCTGTCGCGGAAATCGAAGCCTTCGCGAAGGCGGTCGGCGAGACCAAGCGTACCTTCTTCCGCTTCGGCTACGGGTTTACGCGCAGTCGCAACGGCGCCATGCAGATGCACGCCGCCAATTGCATTCCCGCGGTGACCGGCGCCTGGCAGTATGAAGGCGGCGGCGCCTTCTTCAACAATTACGCGCTGTGGCATTTCAACGAATCCATCATCGAAGGGCACGACGCGATCGACCCGGGCGTCCGCGCGCTCGACCAGTCCAAGATCGGCCGTATCCTCACCGGCGATGCCGAGGCCCTGCTGGGCAAGGGCCCGGTCAAGGCGATGCTGATCCAGAACACCAATCCCATGACGGTGGCGCCGGAGCAGGCGCTGGTGCGGCAGGGCTTTGCGCGCGAGGACCTGTTCGTCGCGGTGCACGAGCAGTTCATGACCGAGACGGCTGAGATGGCCGACATCGTGCTGCCTGCGACCATGTTCATGGAACATGACGATCTCTATTACGGCGGCGGCCATCAGCACATCTCGGTGGGTGCGAAGCTGATCGACCCGCCCGGCGAATGCCGCTCCAACCACGAGGTGTTGCAGGCGCTGGCGCCGCGGCTTGGCGCCAAGCACCGGGGCTTCGAGATGACGCCGCGCGAGTTGATCGACGCGACGCTGAAGCTCAGCAATCACGGCGACATCGGCGGCCTCGAAGCCGACCTCTGGCGCGATCTGCAGCCGGACTTCCGCACCTCGCATTTCCTCGACGGCTTTGCCCATGCCGACGGGAAATTCCACTTCAAGGCCGATTGGGCCCATCCGCCGTTCGGCGTCACGATGGGCGATGTCGCCAACATGCCTGATCTGCCGGACCATTGGGCGGTGATCGAGCACGTCGACCAGGCCCATCCGTTCCGGCTCGCGACCAGCCCCTCGCGCAGCTTCCTCAACACCACCTTCAACGAGACGCCGTCCTCGCAGGCGCGCGAGGGCAAGGCGAGCGTGATGATCCATCCTCTGGATGCCGCAGCGCTCGACATCGCCGACGGCGACACCGTGACGCTCGGCAACACCCGCGGCGAGACCACGCTGATTGCGAGGCTGTTCGAGGGCGTGCGGCGCGGCGTCCTGATCGCCGAGTCGGTTCATCCGAACAAGAACCATGTCGGCGGCCGCGGCATCAACATGCTGACGGGCGCCGAAGCGGTGGCGCCGATCGGCGGGGCCGCGTTCCACGACAACAAGGTCTGGATCAGGAAGGCTTCCGCCTAAGGGCTGCATTCCGTCACGCCGTAGCCGGCAAACTCCTTCGCGATGTCGGGGTTCATGGATTTCGCCTGCGCGATATCGGTGGCGCCGTCGCCGCCTCCTCTGCGGGTGGCGATGCCCCGGCCGAACAGCGACGATGACGAGCGCGGGTTGCGCTGGATCGCGTCGGTGTAGTCCTTGATCGCCTCGGCGGTTCGGCCGAGCTTGAGGTTGACCAGCCCACGGCTGTCGAGCGCATCGCTCAAGCCGGGATCGGCCTGGAGCGCCAGATTGCAGTCGGTCAGCGCGCCCTGCAGATCGCCGGTCGCAGCGCGCGTCCAGCAGCGATTGTTGAGCGCCTCGCCATCCCCAGGATTCTTGCGGATCACGACGTCGAAATCCTGCATGGCGAGAGCATAGGCGCGCTTGATTGCATAGACTTGGCCGCGCTTGTAGCGCGAGATGACATCGTTGGCATTCGCTGCGATCTTGCGGCTGAGATCGGCGACGACCGGATCCCTGGCGAGATCGTCGGCGCTGGGGGTGGGGTCTGCTTGCGGCGTCACGCAGACCGGCTTCTCGGGTTTCGTCGGCGCCGGGTCGCCGGCCTTGTTGTCGGAAGGCTGGGTTACTGGCCCTGCGAACGAGAAATCTGTGGTCAGGGAGGACGACAGCCACGGCACCTGTTCCCGCCTGGTGGCGGCGACCACGCCGTTCTTGGTGTTGGTCAGGGCCTGCTCGGCGCTGATATTCGGGGCGCGGATCTCGCGCAGCAGCTCGGCGACGAACAGGCTGTGATCGGTCCTGCCCCCGGCCGCAGCCGCACCGAGCGCTGCGGAGTAGAGCACGAGCGAGTTGCTCGGCGCGATCGCCGGCGCGAGGCCCGCCGAATAGCGGCGGAAGCGCCGCTCGAACGGATTGCGGCGCGAAGCGTCGATCAGCGCGATCTTGATCGCCGCGCCGCGTGTGTTCATCTCGGCCAGAATGGTATCGAGGCTGAAGCCGTCGCGCGCCACGTCCGGCTCGGTCCAGATCTGCGCGTCGACGGGAAGCAAATAAGTCTGCCGGTTGGACTGGATGGCAAAGCCGTCGAAGAAGATCAGCGCCACCGTGCCGCGTTCGATGCGGGCATAAAAGCGATCGAGCACCTGCCGCATGGCGTCCGCCGTGAGATTGCTCTGGCGGTCGACGACGAAGCCGCTGCGCTTCAATTCTTCAGTGACGTCCTGGGTGTCGTTGGCGACGTCGTTCAGCACGAATTCGTTGTCGGGATATCTGGCGTTGCCGATCACCAGCGCGAGTTTGGCGGCATCGGCCGCGCGGCTTGCGGGGCTCGCGCCGACTGCGAGCAGGCCCGCCAGCAACAAGATCATTGCAGCGCGCATGAAATGGCTCATTGGTGATCACGATCTCCAGTCGGGACAGCGGCCGTCCCCCGTCGTCCAATCGGCGCGCGAATTTGTGCCCACACGCTGCGCCGACACCGCGTTGCAGATTGCCCTTGCGCGCGCCGCCCGTCCTGCCGCAAATGGCGGCAGATCGAAAGGCAAGGAAGCGAGTGGACCATGACCGACACCACAGCAATCATCACCGAGAAGCGCGGGCAGGCATTCTGGATCACCATCAACCGGCCGGAGAAGCGCAACGCGCTGAACGGCGACGTCATCGCCGGCATCACCAAAGGCTATCGCGACGCGCATGACGACAAGGACGTCCGCGTCATCGTGCTGACGGGCGCGGGCGACAAGGCGTTCTGCGCGGGCGCGGACTTGCAGAATTCCGGCGCCGCTTTCGCGATGGATCATTCTAAACCAAATGTCGACTATGCCGATCTGTTACGTTTGTCACAGAACGCCACCAAGCCCGCGATTGCGCGGGTCGGCGGCGTCTGCATGGCCGGCGGCATGGGCCTTTTGTGCATGACCGACATGGCGGTTGCGGCCGATCACGTCGTCTTCGGCCTACCGGAGGTGAAGGTCGGCGTGTTCCCGATGCAGGTGCTGAGCCTGTTGCAGACCATCGCGCCGCCGCGCCTCGTCAACGAATGGGCGCTCACGGGCGAGCCGTTCGATGCCAAGGCGGCGCAGGCGGCGGGCCTGCTCAACTACGTGGTGCCCGCGGCCGAGCTTGATGCCAAGGTCGACTGGCTGATCGGCCGCATCGTCGACAAATCCCCGACCGCGATCCGCCGCGGCAAATATGCCATGCGCGCCATCGCCTCGATGTCGTTCGACGAGAGCATCGCCTACACCGAAAGCCAGATCGCGCTGCTCGCGATGACCGAGGATGCCAAGGAAGGCCTGAAGGCGTTCAGCGAGAAGCGCAAGCCGGTCTGGACGGGCAAATAGGCGATCATTCCCGGGCAAATATAGGATGCCGCGAGTGAGGCGTTGCCTTTTATTCCCAGTCGCGATTGGCATTTAGTCGAAAAAGGAGTGATCTCGTCCGCTCCTTGCGGCGCTTCTTTGTAGCCGCGATCAGCTGCTTGCCGGTGCGTTTGGCGTAGGTTGGCAGTTGGCGGCTGGACCTGTGACGGCCCGCGGCACGTAATTCCGCGTCGGTGAGATCGCTGTCGGCACCTTCCGTGAAGCCTCCGTGTCGGAAGGACGTAAAGGAAAGTTCCTGACGAAGGCCGGCCTCTACCACGATCTTCTTCACAACGCTCCGCAAATAGCGTAGATCCTTGCGTGGTGTGATCCATGGAAGTGGGAACGCCGAGCTACGATGGGCGTGGGTGCGTCGGAATACCAGGCCGGGAAGAGAAGCCTTCTTGATCTCGTCGAGTTCGTTCGTAAGTTCAGGAAAAAGAGCGGTGCCCATCTCGTCAAATAGGGGCCACCAGGCCTCCTCTCCGTTCTTAGGATGCACGATCTTGACGCTGTTCGGACGTTCGTCAGGGCGATAATGCGATATGTCGAAAGCACCGAAAACGTGTTGCTCTCGTTGCAACCATTCCCATGACAACAAGGCAGCAGTTCCTATCGAACCGTAGTCGAGTCGTGTAGCGGCAGCTCTGAACGCGACAAGTTCATCCCATGTTGCGGTCGGGGTGGGCCGTATCGGCTGCCCGGGCGCGCGCGATCTTAACCCCATTCGTGAAAATGGATTGCTCGCTGGCACAATCATCTCTTGGGCCCGCTGGCCAACAAACCAAGCGCGCCGGCAGCTCGCCATGGCCAAGTTGACGTAGCGTCGGCGCTCGCGGACGATAACTTCTCCATTCTTACCTGGTTTTGTAACAACTAGTAACTTTACGTAAATTGCGTCGACAAAGGCCTTTGTGAAATCTGACAATCGCTTCGATCCAACGCGGCTTCCATCTCTCAGCTCATGATTGGCAAGGAGGGCCAGGTTCTTGCGGTACTGGCGCTGGGTGTTGCTGTCGAGTTCGTGCCATTTCTGGTGAGCTTGGAATATGCCGACGAGCCAGTCAAAGGTGCCGGTCTCGGGCGAAGCAGGCACCATATCACTTTGCCCTTGAGAGCGCCAACTGTCGAACGCTGGCAAGAGGACCTTCTCAACTCGCTCGAGGGCACGGGCGTAATCTCTCCCTAGCGCTTCGGCGGTCAATTCGCAACCTTGCCGACGAGCCCACATTGGCGGTACAAAATAGTAGGCGACGGCATTGCTTGCCAATAGCTTCCGTTGACAATATCGAGGAAGCTTGGGTTTACCATCGACTGGCATCATACCAGACATAAGAGATCCTCCGAGTTGTTGATTTGCGCTTTCTGAACGGGAGGTGCTGCGAAGTCGTCCATAGCTGACCGCGACCAAACCGGCTGACGCACCCGTCCAGTTCGACGACCACCGACCGGGAGCGGGGCGTCCCCTTGGCGGATTGCGCGCGTGAATTCGCCTGTGTCTTCAAAGTCGAGGTAAGCGGCTGCCATGTCCGCCCTCATCAACGCTGGCCAAGCTCCAGCGGGTGGATATCGAGCGGGCAGCACTTTGCGTGGCGAGCTTCGATATTCTGGTCTGACTAATGGGGAACGGTTAGGTGCAAGCAAGAGCGGAGTTTGCCCGTTTGTGACGTCCGATCTAGAGGACCCAGGTTGATCTGTAGTCCTCCCCGACGCGCGAGAATTGCGATTGGTCTTGAGAAGATTTTTTACGGTGAAAGAGCTTCCTGCTCTACTGCGCCGTGCGGCCTCGCGGTGATCGGTTAGGCTGGCGTGCAGAAAAGTACTCCTTGGTGTGCTCTATCGTAGCTAGCCAATGAGCCGGTCCGCCAAATAGCCGAAC
Organism: Bradyrhizobium sp. UNPF46; assembly: GCF_006658625.1. Classification (NCBI taxonomy): domain Bacteria; kingdom Pseudomonadati; phylum Pseudomonadota; class Alphaproteobacteria; order Hyphomicrobiales; family Nitrobacteraceae; genus Bradyrhizobium; species Bradyrhizobium sp. UNPF46. Next base: position 66,277 of record NZ_LFJB01000012.1, on the reverse strand, counting down.
AACATGGCTTGTTTTCTCCAATCGTGGGTGGGACGCCCGCTAGCAGGCAGTCAACTGCTTTCGATGCTTCATCAATCGTCTTTCCGACAAATTCGCCGTCGGATCTGCATTTGGGCATCAGAGCGCTTTTCAGCGCCGGAACATGAACTGTGCGCGCTTCGGAAGTTTGTTTCTGTGGTTTCCCGAACGCGTGATCGACGGCTCTCTTGTCGATCCACCTGATCGGTGTGGGCTGCTTCTTGGAGGAGCTAGCGCGAAGTTGAGCTATGAAGTTGTGGCAATCGATCGCTTAGGCTGATCCGCAACGTGAGGCGATGCCAGAGTAGGTGAGAAGGGCCAAAGCCATTTCCCCTGACGCATCAAGATCGATGGAATGCAGGCGTGTGTGCATAGCCCGTGGCAGGTTGTCGCTCTTTGTGGGCGGGGGCGCGTGCGGCCAGAGCCGCACCGGGCTCCCGTGAACCGAGCCGCGCAGCGTCTCGGCCTTGCGGCTTCGATCCCTCGCGCTAGAGCTTTGGTGCTCCTCGCCGGGGGCACTCGGGAAAGGGGCTCGCCTGCGGCGATCGCTATCACTGCCCCGTTCCCGGGTGCCCTTTTAACCGGTCTCGTCGCTGCACTCGGTCCCGCGTGCCGCCTTCGGCGTCGCTATGCTCACGCTCCTGCGGGTGCCATTTTGCGTTTAGGCGATGCGCCTCTGGCGCACGCCCGGTCGGACCTGCAGCCCTAAGGCAGATCGGGCAAGAGGCTAAGAGTAAGAGTGCGGGCTGGGTTTTCCGTGACGGGTTACAAGCTGCGAGAGAGGCTCGCCGCGCCCGTCGCGGAGAACCGCGATGCCAAACCCTGCTTCTCGCGCGCGCGCCGGCCGGGACCGCGCGAACTTCTATAGCGAAATCACCGACAAGATTATTGCCGAGCTTCAGGCCGGACGCATCCCCTGGGTTCAGCCTTGGGGTACGGCCGCGGCGAAAGCGCCGCTGGCGATGCCGAAAAATGCATCGACTAGCCGGCAATACAGTGGCGTTAACATCCTCATCCTCTGGGGAGCCGTAATCGAACGCGGATTCACCGGGCAAAGTTGGCTCACCTTCCGTCAGGCGCTCTCGCTTGGCGGCCACGTTCGCAAGGGAGAGCGCGGCACCACTGTCGTCTACGCAGATCGTTTCGTTCCGAATGACGAAAAACGACGCGCCGTCGAGACCGGCGAAGACGAGCAGGCAATTCCATTCCTCAAGCGATTTACCGTCTTCAACACCGATCAGTGCGAGCAACTGCCTGGCGGGATTGCTACCGCTGCGCCGCCACCGCCGGCTGGCCTCATCGAACCTACGGTCGACGCCCTGATCAAGGCCAGCGGAATTCCATTTCGGATCGGTGGAGATCGCGCATTCTACGCAACAGCCGAAGACTATGTTCAGGTCCCACCGCCCCAGGCCTATTTTGAACCCATCAACTGGCACCGCACAGCGTTGCATGAACTCGGTCATGCGACGGGACATCGCTCGCGCCTCAACCGCGACCAAAGCGGATCCTACGGTACGAAGAAATATGCCTTCGAGGAGTTGGTAGCCGAACTAAGTTCCGCGTTCGGCTGCGCGTCGCTCGGGATAACGCCGACCGTGCGCCATGCCGACTATATCGGCTCCTGGCTCGAAGTACTGCGCGAAGATAATCGCGCCATCGTGCGGGCCGCCTCGCAGGCGAGCAAGGCCGCGGACTATTTGCTCGGCTTCGTTCCCGGGTCCATTGAGTCCGCGTCGCTGGCTTCGGCTGTCGCCGATCGCGAGGCAGCGTGATGCTTGGCCTCGCGCGAGAGTGAGAGGGGGGAGGCTGTTCGCGACGGGTTGGAAGCCGAGAGAGAGTCTCACGGCCGCCCGTCGTGGAGAGCCAAAATGACGAAAGCCGTACAAAAGATCACGCTGTCGCCTTCCCGGGATATTCCGTTCAACAAGCTCGTGCTCAGCCAGTCGAACGTTCGCCGCGTCAAGGCCGGTGTCTCGATCGAACACCTAGCCGAGAGCATCGCCCAACGCACGCTTCTGCAAAGTCTAAGTGTCCGGGCCGTCGTTGATGCAGATGACAACGAGACCGGCATGTTCGAGGTGCCGGCGGGCGGCAGGCGCTATCGTGCCCTCGAGCTTCTGGTGAAACAAAAACGCATGTCAAAGACGCAGGCGGTGCCGTGCGTCGTGCGTGAAGGGGGCATTGCCGCGGACGATTCGGTGGCGGAGAACGATGAGCGGGTCGGTCTGCACCCGCTCGATCAGTTTCGGGCCTTCCAGACTCTCCGCGATCTCGGCATGACCGAGGAAAACATCGCCGCCCGGCACTTCGTGAACCCTGCGATCGTGAAGCAGCGGCTGCGGCTGGCGTCGGTGTCGCCGAAGCTGCTTGAGGTCTATGCCGAAGACGGCATAACGCTCGAGCAGCTCATGGCGTTCTCGGTCACAGCCGATCACGCCCGCCAGGAGCAAGTCTGGGAGAACGTCAGCCGTTCCGGTTATGACGAGCCTTACCAGATCCGCCGGCTGCTCACTGAGAACACCGTGCGGGGGTCCGATCGTCGGGCCCAATTTGTGGGCCGCGATGCCTATCAGCAAGCGGGTGGCGGCGTTCTGCGGGATCTGTTCGAGCACGACGAATGCGGCTGGCTTCAGGACGTCGTGTTGCTCGACCGCCTCGTGACCGAAAAGCTCAAAGCCGAAGCTGAGGCGATCGCGGCCGAAGGCTGGAAGTGGATCTCGGTCGCCGTAGAGTTCTCTTACGGTCACACTCAAGGGCTCCGAGGAATCGAGGGCAAACCTGTCGATCTCTCACCTGAGGAGCAGGCCACCATCGATGCCCTGAACGCCGAGCAAGCCAAGCTGGAAACCGATTATCAGGATGCAGACGAGCTGCCCGACGAAATCGACCGGCGTCTCGGCGAAATCGAGGCGGCACTGGCGGCATTCGAAAACCGGCCGATGCACTACGATCCGACCGAGATCGCCCGAGCTGGCGTCTTCATCAGCATCGATTCCGAGGGGCGCCTCTCCGTGGACCGGGGTTACGTCCGGCCAGAGGACGAGGTGCCGGCAACTGATTGCGACGTCGGGCAAGACGCCGGTGCGTTTTCCACCGAAGGTCAAGAAGAGGGTACTTCCGTCCAACGCACGGTGATAGCGGTCGCGGGTGGTGCTCCCGATGCTGAAGAAGATGATGAGGATGCGGCCAGACCTCTGCCGGATCGGCTGATCACCGAGCTGACGGCGCATCGTACGCTGGCATTGCGGGATGCGCTGGCAGAACATCCCGCCATCGCGTTCCAGGCGGTGCTGCATAACTTCGTGCTGACGGCCTTTTACCGGTTCGCCTCGTCCGGAAGCTCACTTGAGATCGGACTTCACACGCCGACCTTTCCCGCTCAAGCCCCCGGCCTGCGGGAGAGCGCGTCCGCGAAGGCCGTCGAGGCGCGGCATGAGTCTTGGAAAGCACGGTTGCCGAAGGGCGAGAAGGATCTCTGGGATGCGCTCACAGCTCTCGACGGTGCCGCTCAGGCGTCCCTGTTCGCTCACTGTGCGTCATTTGCGGTCAACGCCGTCTATGAGCCGACCAACCGCCACAATCAGGGCCGCTTCTCCGCCCATGGTGGCCGCACGCGTCTCGACCAGGCCAATGTGTTGGCGCGCGCGGTCGGGCTCGACATGGTGCAGGCCGGCTGGCGACCGACTGTCGATAGCTATCTCGGCCGGGTCACCAAACCTCGCATACTGGAGGCGATCCGGGAAGCCAAGGGCGAGTCGTCGGCACAATTGATCGATCATCTGAAGAAGGCCGACATGGCCAAGGAGGCCGAGCGTCTTCTGGATGGCTCGGGCTGGTTGCCGGAGCCGCTGCGTCTCCTCGATCCCGATGCGGCGCCAGTGGGGCCGGAGCGCGAAGCTGGCCCGCTTCCAGAATTCATTGCCGACGAGGAGGATCCGGAGAACGCCCGCGACGATGATCCTCAACGGCTCGACGCGGCTGAGTGAACATCATCGATCGGATGGCTCGGTTCGTCCCGCAGTTGCTTGGGGACCGGTGTACAGCGCCGGTCCCCATTCTTATGGGCGAGGGCTGAGAGGGAGAGTCGGGCCGGGAAGGGTTTGAGCCGTCGGGGTCAGAGGAGAGCGCCTGGTGGTTCGACCCATTCCTGCTCCCCGAAAGAATCCTGCCATGACCGAATCTCTCGCCGGCGGCGCTGCCGCCGCGCCGCTCTCGATGCGTGCCGCCGCAAATCTCACCTCCGCCGCCGTCAGGGCCGCGCGACAGCTCCTGACCGAGCTCGAACGCGGCCGTCGCATCGATGCCGCCGTCCTGCGTAGCGCCATGGAGGCAGCCTTCGGCGCCTCAGACGCGGCCGGCGTCTGGAGCTGGAAGACCGCCTATGACGTCTGCGAGGCGGCAACCGTTCTATTCCTTCGCAAGTTCGGCCCTGCCATGCGCGCCAAGGCTGGCTCGACGACCGCCATGCTGCCGATGCTCGCGCGAGTGGCCGGCCTTCTGCCGACCCACACGCGGCGCTCAGAAGATAGTCAGGCACTTCAGCAATTCTCGACGCCGATCCCGCTTGGGCTGGCTGCATGCACCGCAGCCGGCATTACGCCGGCCGATCGCGTTCTGGAGCCCTCTGGGGGGACTGGCTTGCTCGCAATCTTTGCCGAACTGGCCGGCGGCGCTCTGATATTGAACGAGTTGGCCGAGACCCGGGCGGGGCTGCTCGAGCATCTATTCGCGGGCGTTAAGGTCACGCGGTTCGATGCGGCACACATCGATGACCACCTCGATGCGGGTGTTGTGCCAAGCGTCGTCCTGATGAACCCGCCGTTCTCGGCGATGGCAAACGTCGATCGACGGATGGCAGACGCGGCTCTCAGGCACATCGCTTCAGCGCTCGCGCGTCTTTGCGACGGTGGACGCCTCGTCGCCATCGCTGGCGCAAGCTTCGCGCCGGATAACCCGCCATGGCGAGACGCCTTTGTGCGGCTCCAGGAACGCGGGCGGGTGGTGCTTTCTGCGGCCATCGATGGCGCCGTTTACGCGAAGCACGGAACGCAAATCGACACACGGCTGCTTGTGATCGACAAGCTGCCCGCTGCCGATCCGACGGCTTTTCCTACTTCGCTAGGCTTGGCCAGCGATGTCGCCACCTTGCTTGACTGGGTGAGCCAGCACGTGCCTCCGAGGTTGCCCATCGCAACGCAGGTCGTGGCCGACGTCATTAGACGCCCTGCAAGGTCCCGATCAGCGGGCACCATTGCACCAAGCCCATCGTCCACTTCGGGGAGCTCGCCCGACGGTGTGGAGCTTACGTATGAGACCGTCGAATGGTCGCCGCCGGAAGGCGCCCGCCTCACCGATGCGCTCTATGAGGAGTACGGATTGCAGTCGATCCGTATTCCCGGATCATGCGCACATTCGACCAAGCTCGTGCAATCCGCGGCGATGGCGTCCGTTGCGCCACCGAAGCCGTCCTACCGTCCGCATCTACCTTTAAGTCTGGCGGCAGACGGAGTTCTGTCGGACGCCCAGCTCGAAAGCGTCATTTATGCTGGCGAGGCGCATTCTGAATTCCTGGCAGGCTCCTGGACGGTCGATACGACCTTTGATGTTGTGGCCGCCGCGCGCGACGACGCCGAGAATGCCGTCCGCTTTCGCCGCGGCTGGTTCTTGGGCGATGGGACCGGTGCGGGCAAGGGACGGCAGGTCGCCGGGATCCTGCTCGACAATTGGCTCAAGGGCCGCCGCCGTGCGGTCTGGATCAGCAAATCCGACAAGCTGATCGAAGATGCCCAGCGCGACTGGTCCGCGCTCGGCATGGAGCGACTACTCGTCACGCCTCTGTCCCGGTTTCGCCAGGGCACACCGATCCGGCTTTCGGAAGGCATCCTTTTTGCCACCTACGCCACGCTACGCACCGACGAGCGTGGCAAGAAGCTTTCTCGTGTCAGGCAGATCATTGAATGGTTGGGCTCCGACTTCGACGGAGTGATCGTCTTCGACGAGAGCCATGCCATGCAGAATGCGGTCGGGGGCAAGGGCGAGCGTGGTGATCAGGCGGCCTCTCAGCAGGGGCGCGCAGGCCTGAGGCTCCAGCACGCCTTGCCCAACGCTCGCGTAGTTTATGTGTCGGCGACGGGCGCTACCACGGTGCACAACCTCGCTTATGCCCAACGCCTCGGCCTTTGGGGCGGTGCCGACTTCCCATTTGCCACACGAGCCGAGTTCGTCGAGGCAATCGAGGAGGGTGGCGTCGCGGCGATGGAGGTGCTGGCGCGCGACCTCAAGGCGCTCGGTCTCTACGCCGCCCGCTCATTGTCCTATGAGGGCGTCGAGTACGAGCTCGTCGAGCACCAGCTTGCGCCGGAGCAGGTTCGCATCTACGACGCCTATGCCGATGCGTTCAGCATCATCCATAACAACCTCGACGCGGCGATGCGGGCCGCCAACATCACCGGCGAAACCGGAACGCTGAACGGGCAGGCCAAATCCGCGGCCCGATCCGCCTTCGAGAGCGCCAAGCAGCGCTTCTTCGGCCATCTACTGACCTCGATGAAGACGCCGTCGCTCATCCGATCGATCGACCGCGATCTCCACGCGGGTCATGCCGCCGTCATCCAGATTGTTTCAACGGGCGAAGCACTAATGGAGCGCCGGCTCGCCGAGATCCCGACCGAAGACTGGGGCGACGTCCAGGTCGACATCACCCCGCGCGAGTATGTGCTCCACTATCTCACCCATTCTTTCCCGGTCCAGCTCTACGAGCCCTTTACCGACTCGGAGGGGAATCTCTCCTCCCGGCCTGTCTACCGCGATGGCCAGCCGGTCGAGAGCCGGGAGGCCGTGGCACGACGCGGCCGCCTCATCGAGAAGCTCGCCTCGTTGCCTCCGGTACCCGGCGCATTGGATCAAATCGTCCAGCGCTTCGGCACCGATACGGTCGCCGAAGTGACCGGCCGCTCGCGCCGCATCATTCGTAAGGGCGACCGGTTGGTGGTCGAAAACCGAGCCGGTTCGGCCAATCTCGCTGAGACATCGGCCTTCATGGACGACGTCAAGCGCATCCTCGTGTTCTCCGATGCAGGCGGTACGGGAAGGAGCTACCATGCCGAGTTGTCGGCCCGGAATCGCCGCTTGCGGGTCCATTATTTGCTTGAGCCCGGCTGGAAGGCGGATGCTGCGATCCAGGGGCTCGGCCGGACAAACCGGACCAATCAAGCACAGCCCCCGCTGTTTCGCCCCATCGCGACCGACGTGAAGGCCGAGAAGCGCTTCCTTAGCACCATCGCCCGTCGGCTCGACACCTTGGGAGCAATTACGCGTGGCCAGCGCCAGACCGGCGGGCAGGGGCTGTTTCGGCCCGAGGACAATCTCGAAAGCCAGTATGGGCGCGATGCGTTGCGTCAACTCTACACGCTGCTGGTACGAGGCAAGGTCGACGGATGCTCGCTCGAGAAGTTCGAGGATGCGAGCGGCCTGAAACTGACGGATACCAATGGCCTCAGGGATGACCTGCCGCCGATCACGACCTTCCTGAACAGGTTGTTGGCCCTCACCATCGACCTGCAAAATGTCCTGTTCACTGCCTTCGAACAGCTCTTGACCGCCCGGATCGAGGGCGCAGTTGCCTCGGGCACCTATGACCTCGGATTGGAAACGCTCCGCGCTGAAAGCTTTGTCGTCCGCGAACGGCGAACGATCTATGTCCATCCGCGCACAGGCGCCGAGACGCGGCTACTCACCATCGTCCAGCGCCAGCGTAACCATCCCGTTGGTTTGGACGACGCCCTTGCTCGTCTTTCCGATCATGCGGTCCTGCTGATCAACGAGCGCTCGGGTCGGGCCGCCGTGCAGGTTCCGGCCTCGAGCATCATGCTCGACGACGGCGAGATCGAGCGCCGCGTCTGCCTGATCCGGCCTATGGAGCAGCACCACGTCCCCTTGAACATGATGCTGGAGAGCCATTGGGTCGAAGCGGATCGCGAAGGTTTTGCCGCGGCCTGGATGGCTGAGCTTGCCGAGGTGCCTGAGTTCACGGAAAGCGCGATCCACGTCGTTGCGGGGTTGCTGCTACCGATCTGGAAACGGTTGCCGAACGAATCGACTCGTGTTTATCGTCTCCAGACCGACGCGGGCGAACGCGTCATTGGCCGCAAGGTTTCTGCGGGCTGGGTCGCAAACGCCTTCTCGGCGGACCCGCCTACGCTGTCGCCGGATGCTGCCTTTGCCGCGTTGATGGAGGGACGCACCGTTCTCGACCTCGCGGAGGGGCTCCAGCTTCGCCGCGTCCGGGTGATGGGCGCATACCGCATCGAGCTGTCGGGATTCAACGACACGATGCGCGATCGGCTCCGCGCTTACGGCTTCTTTGGAGAGATCATCTCCTGGAAACTGCGGATGTTCGTGCCCACGGACGCAAGCGGCGTCAGGATCCTGACAAAGGTGCTCGATACCTACCCGGTCGCGCGCGTCAGTGAGCGGGAGGCCGCGTGATGTCCCCTGCGCCTTGCGAACTGGCACACCGCCTCGCGTGCGAGGCCGAGGCAGTGTGCCGATACTATCTCTCCAATGGCAAGCGGGCGGGGCGGTACTGGGTGGTCGGCGACGTCCACAACACGCCGGGCCGCTCGATGTTCGTGCGGCTCCAGGAATCACCGAAGGGCCCCGCCGGCAAGTGGACTGACGCTGCGACCGGCGAGCATGGCGATCTCCTCGACATCATCCGCGAATGCCGGGGTTTACGCGACTTCAGCGAGGCCGCCGAGGAAGCGCGGCGGTTTCTGAAGCTGCCTCGTCCCGTGCCCCAGCTGACCTCGAAACCCGTTCGTTCGGTGACGCCGGCCGGATCGCAGGAAGCCGCGCGCCGACTCTTTGCGATATCCAGCCCGATCGAGGGGACGATAGCCGAAACGTATTTGCAGCGTCGCGGAATAGCTCAAGTCCACCATGGTGGCAGCCTGCGCTTCCACCCACGTTGCTATTATCGGCCGGACGAGCATTCGCCGACCGAAACCTGGCCGGCGGTGATTGCCCGCGTCACGGACCTAGAGGGGCGGATCACCGGAGCGCACCGAACCTGGCTCGATCCGGACGGCTTTGATCGCATTCGTCTTGGCAAGGCTCCGGTCGACACGCCACGACGGGCCATGGGCGACCTGCTCGGCAACGCCGTCCGCTTCGGCGTGGTGGACGACGTGCTCGCCGCTGGCGAGGGAATCGAGACCATGCTTTCATTGCGTTACGTGCTGCCGACTATGCCCATGGCCGCGGCGCTCTCGGCCAATCACCTCTCAGCCATGTTGTTGCCGGCTAGCCTGCGTCGTCTCTATATCGCCCGGGACGACGATGCGGCCGGAGATGCCGTACAGGCTATCCTTACCCAGCGCGCGCAAGAAGCCGGCGTTGAAGCGATCACCTTGTCGCCGCGGCTGGGCGATTTCAACGAAGACCTGCACATCTTCGGTCTCGAGACCCTCAAAACAGCGTTGCGGCTTCAACTCGTCCCAGAGGACGTCGTCCGCTTCCTGCATTCGTCGACGGTAGCCGCAGCCGCAGAGGGCGGTGCTTCGATCGACGTTGATAGGTCGGTCAAAACGAGGCCATTGCCGGAAGAGGACGCGACCTCGGCCTTCTAGAGGGCGATCGGACGGCAAGCGGCCCGGGTCGGCAATGGCTACGCCCGGCTATTTTCCGCCGCGCGCCGGCGATGGGAAAGACTCTTAGCCATCTGGCGGGCGCGCTTTGCATCGCGAAGCAAAATAGCCGGCCTCCGCCATCCTCCGCTGCCGCTTCGGCCCTTGCGGGTTCTGTCCCGTTCCGCCCGCCGTCTGAGTGATCGCCACGAAGGCCGCGATGGGCGCGGCCGATCCGGCAAAGGATCCCTCCAATGACCGACCACGACGACATCGAACCGCCGCGCGCCTCTTCTCCAACTGACCACGCTCTCACCGAACTACAGCTCTTCGGCTACCGTCCATTCGACGACCAGCCTGACCCACGACCGCTTCCCGAGGGCAAGATGATCGCTGGCGCCGTTGCCGATATCTTCGACGCCCTGGTTGCGACACTGAGCGACACGCGGCTCGAGCCGGACCTAAGCGATCTGCTCTGGTCGGCCGTCAACCTGTTCCATCGTGCCGTCGACCGCATCGAGCGCGATCTCGACGACAACGAACAGGCGCAGCAAAAGAGCCAGCGCGAGCAGAATGGCTCCGAGGTTCGATCAGTCGAACTCGAGCGCTTGACGGCCGAAGGCATCACCTTGATCGAGCGACGCAACTGCCTGGAGCTCTTCCGTGACCAGGCCATCGAACGCTTTGAGACTCACACTGGATCGTCCTGGCGCCCTCGATCGGGATCGCTGGTGAATCACCGCACGCTGACCGCAGCAATGATCGAATCCCGCGACTTCATCGCAGCCAAGCGTCGCGCTGAAACCGAGGTGTTGTTGCCGCCAGGACCGAAGATCGCACTTACCGGCGGGCTCGATTTCAACGATCACCATCTCATCTGGGACCGCCTCGACAAGGTCTACGCCAAGCATCCCGACATGGTCTTGCTCCATGGCGGCTCGCCAAAAGGTGCGGAGCTTATCGCGTCCAAATGGGCGACCAATCGCAAGGTGCCTCAGATCGCCTTCAAGCCCGACTGGACAAAGTACGCCAAGGCGGCCCCATTCAAGCGCAACGACGCCATGCTCGAACTCCTGCCGATCGGCGTCATGCACTTCCCGGGCACGGGAATCCAGGACAACCTGGCGGACAAAGCGAAGCGCCTCGGCATTCCCGTCTGGAAGTTCGGCGGCGCATGAGTGCCGTCTTCTCACCTCCAAACCAAAGCGGAGTTGCATGCGCCGCAACTCCGCCTCGTTTCGACCCTATGTCCGGTTGCGACGTGGTGGTGGTGGAAGGCGCGACTGCTAGATCCATGCACATGGAGCACCACCATGCTCGCCCTAGGGCTTGTTCTCAACACACTCGGCATCGGCTTGTTCTGCTGGGCGGTCTTTGCACTCGCTGTGTATGCCTTGCCGTTTTTCGTCGCACTGAGTATCGGGATGACCGCGTTTCAAAATGGCGCCGGCGTGCTTGGTGCGCTGCTTATCGGAACGGTCAGTGGCGCGTTGACGCTTGCCGTCGGTCAGGCCGCCGTCGCCATTGCCCGGTCCTTGACCTTGCGCATCGCCATCGCGACCGCATTTGCTGTCCCCGCTGCCGTCGCCGGCTATCATGTGGCATTCGCTCTGTCCCAGATCGAGATGCCGTCGCAGGCTTGGCGTGAGGTCTTCGCTTACCTGGGTGCAGTTTGCATTGGAGTTACGTCATGGACGCGCTTGATGGCTTTGGCGGAGACCCGCCCGTTCGAGCCGGGTGGGGCGGTGGAGAACCCGTCCTGACCAGTTCTTACGGCCGCATGGCCCGAAGGATGTCCGTTTACCGCCTTCGTCATCGAACAGGTGCGCGTAGATCGGCGCGTTGAACAGCGGAGATCGAAACTTGAGCGCGCGAGAGGCAGTCCCTCCTCGGAACTCTCGATCAAGCTGCCGGCATTCGGTCTGGCCCACGCAGCCGCGGCAGAGCGATGTTACCTAATCCGTTCTTGGGAGACGATGCCGCCCTTTGCAGGAGATTGTTTCTCTTTCCGCGCTGAATCGTTCCGACCTCTTGTTCATCAAAACCGAGTTAGCCAGGCTTCTCCAGAGATTGTGGTTCAGCACGCGGACGCACGTGGCCTCGTTGATGGCTTGATCTGGCCGAAGACCGGCTTTGCCTCGATCGTCTGAGCCGCAACGCCGTTGATGCGACTTTCTTCCCCTAGGCTTCGCCCATTCCTCGCGAGACAAGAAAGTCGCCGCAACGACGTCCTCCGCTGCGCTCCGGCCCGAGCGGGTGCGTCGCCGATCGTCCTCGGCCCTAGATCGCCATCGAGGCCGCGGTGGTCGCGGGCTCGAAACACAACAGGAGAAGTGACATGGCTAACATCGGTTCTTTCAAGAAGGTCGGCAACGATTTCCAGGGCGAGATCGTCACTCTGAGCCTGCAGGCGAAGGGCGTCCGCATCGTCGTCGAGACCAACCGCTCCAACGACAACGCCCCCAGCCACCGCATCTACGTGGGCCGGGCCGATCTCTATGGCGGAAACTATTACCTGAACAGCAATACCGGTGGTAGCGGTCCAGTTTTGAAGTACCAGGGTTCTCCGGTCATCGCCGCCAATTACGGAACGTATAAGGTCATTGCCGCCGAGCAATTGTCAGATGGCGGTTATAACGTTGCCTGGAAGAATTCCTCGACAGGTCTCTTCTCCATTTGGAATACGGATAGCAATGGCAACTTCGTAAAGACTGTTGGCGCGGCGCCGGAAATGGGCGGGACAGAAATGTCTCTCAAGACCCTGGAGTGGGCCTTCCATCAGGACCTCAACGGCGATAGTGCGATCGGCATGCCGTCAATCGAAACGAATGGCACGACCACCACGGTCCTGGACAGCGGCTATTACTTCATGCTGAGCCCCAGCACCGGTACGGGCCAAAGCCTGAAGTATCAGGGTTCTGCGGTGATTGCCGCCAACTATGGAGCCTACAAGGTTATTGCGACTGAGCAGGTGTCGGGGGGCGGCTACGATGTCGTATGGAAGAATTCTTCCACGGGATATTATTCGGTCTGGAGCACGGACAGTAACGGCAACTTTTTAACGACCCTTGCTGCTGCTCCTGAGGTGCTGGGGAGCGCTCCGTCTTTGAAGGCGCTCGAGCCGGTCCTTCATCAAGATCTCAACGGCGACGGCGTGATCGGAGCGTCTCCCGTCGTTGTTGACCTTGACGGTAACGGCATCGATCTTCTGCCATTGTCCAGCTCTTCTGCGGCGTTTGACATGGATGGGCAGGGCCGGGAGCGTACCGCGTGGATATCCGGGGCAGACGGTCTGTTGGCTATCGATCTTGGCGCAAACGGCAGTGCCGCGCCCGACGGTATCATCAATCAGACCGAGGAGATCGTGTTCACGGCGTGGGCCCCCGGGACCACGTCCGATATGGCTGCGCTCGCCCAAGTTTTCGACAGCAATCATGATGGCGCGCTTTCCCGCGCCGATGCGCGCTGGGACGACTTCCGAATTTGGCAAGATCTTAACGCAGACGGTATCTCTCAGTCCGGCGAGGTTCATAAGCTTTCGGATTTCGGAATCTCGTCCATCGGTCTCAACCCAACCGGTGACCCCTCGGCCCTGTCCGATGGATCAATTATTCAGGGCTTGTCGAGCTATACCCGAACGGATGGTACGATGGGCATCGCGGGCGACGTCATCTTTTCAACTGATCCAAATTCGCATCTGTCCAATGCACTTAGTCAACTGGTGCAAGCAATGGCAAGTTATTCGGATAACCGCGGGTTCTTGACGCCACTGGAACCTCTGTCGTCTCAGTACGATCAAGCGGCTCAAGGAGTGCTGGCAGCATGGCGGCCGGCCGCGGCGGGCTGATGGTCGTCAAAACCCTATGTTCATCGTCTCATCGTTCTAACCACATGGCGCACGATCACTACTGATTGACTTCTAGGCCAGCAAAAAACAGGCCCGAGTTCTAACGCGGCGTTTGGGCAAGGTTTTTCACCGCTGATGATGTCAGGCGAATATCAACAAGGAGCTCGGCTTTCAGCGTGGTCGACCGTATCGAATGAGACCGAATGGAATGGCTCGCAGATTAGATCGTTAAGGCAGGGCGTTTCTAGGCGGTCGTGGATGGTGGGCGAAGTAACTTCTTAGGAAATATTCTGAACGATCGGCACCACTACGCTCGGCTGACCAACGTAGCTGAAGCCGGTCGGCGGCGTTTACTCTGGGAAAGATTGCTTCGAGTTGCTAAGGCGTTATCGATGCTGCATGGTGAAGGCGTACGTCATCGATAGCTCTCTTCCAATGCAGTGTTCACAAGCCTTGCCGGAGCGGAAGTCCTTTGCTTGAGCGGTTTCGAATGGTCGCTGCGCACTGTGGGCAGCGACGGAGCAGAGTCGAAGGTAAGCCAAGCACATCCGGTCCGCGCTTCTGAGTTGGATGGAGCCAGGGCCGAATATTCCATGGCTACTCACTGGTTTGACTTTGGGCTGCTGGCTGAGGAGGTGTTGGGTGTCAGCGTGGCCAGACAGAAGAACAGGGATCGTGTCCTTGAGCGTGGGTGTAACTGGTGGTGGAACCGCGTTCGCCGGCAAAAGCCGGGCTGGTCAGCTGACGATAGCCGGGAGGCTGACGGTTGGATCATCGCTCAATGGCGCGATAGTTTCTAGCGTCATGCAACGGGCGCGCTGGACAGCCCATTTATCGCTCTGCTCGAGCAGGATCGCGCAGATGAGGCGGACGATGCCATCTTCGTTGGGGAAGATGCCGACCACCTCGGTCCGCCGCTTGATCTCACCTTTGAGGAGCTCGATCGGCTTGGCCGAGTGCAGCTTGATAGTACGGCGGGAACGCCATGTAGGCCAGCACATCGGTCTCGGCCTCGTCGATGAAGCCGGCGAGCGTGGGCCGCTTGGGCCGGAGCTGATCCGCGACCTTGCTTCATTAGGCTCGTGCGGATTCGACACAAACGCAGTGGCGATGAAGGCGGAGACGACACGCCGTCCGCTTTTGCCGGCATGTGCCAGCGCGTTGCGCATGAAGTGCACGCGACAACGCTGCCAGGAGGCATTGAGCACCTTGGCAACGGTGGCCTTATGCCCTCATGGGCGTCGGAGACGACCAGCTTGACGCTGCGCAAGCCGCGGCGGGCGAGCTTGCGCAGGAACGCGGTTCAGAACGTCTCGGCTTCGGAGGGGCCAATGTCCATGCCGAGAACCTCGCGTCGGCCGTCATCTCATAGGTCATCGGTGGTTTCTTGAAACAGGTTGGTATCAGCAACCCGACCTACCGGCAGGTGACCACCGCAATGCAGCCCGCCCGCTGCAGCGCTATGGAGAGCGCGTGCGGATGACTTTTCTCGACCGAGCTACACCATCACCGGAGACATGGCCATCAACTGCGATTTGGATACTCTGCGGAGATCTGAAAGGATTCCCAAGTCGTGATGGGGCGCGCGAAGGGCAGCTTCAAGGACAAGTTAGCGCGCTTTTCGAATCTACAGGGAGGCTGTGCGCAAGCTGGTCGCTCGGCAGATGAAGCGCCGACGCCGAACCAGAGGAAGCAGGAGCGGCTGCGGCTGATGACGCGCCGCCAACGGTTGAAGCGGCCACTGCCGTTTAGATAGGCTGGTCGGCTTGCCCAATTGCGCGTAGGCTTTGAGCGTGATCGGCTTCGCCGATCGCAATCTACAGTCAACACAACTCTCTCCCCGCCGGATTCCAAGTTCGGCGGGGTTTTTCTTTGTCCATTTGCAAACAATTCAGTTGCTGACAGGGGCGTCTCGGACAGGTGCTTCCGACAAAGTCTAGTGACTGAGATGTTAAAAGTAATGGCGGTCGCCGCGCTTCTACTACTGCAAACGAGCCGGCCAGCGCCGGAGCGACAATCATCGGCGCTGGTTCGTAGTTTTGCTCAGCCTGACAAACAGAGCCAAGAATGCAGTAGTGAGGGGCGCTTTCGAGTTGTGGGTGGTAAGCTTCATCAGTGGCCTGAATGCTAGTCTAGCAGCGGAGGCGAAGACCCCATAGCAATTATTGCTTGGATGGATCAGGCGCCAGGTATAATGGCTTTGATTTTTGCGAATTGTGGATCGCGCCGCTCGGTGACCGTGTTGCGGTTCATCATGCACAAAAACATCGGAAGCGCCGACATTGATTTCCGCCGCCATGGCTACGCGGCGCGAGAGCCTTCCAAAATCAGGTAGGTGACATGATACGTCCTGTCCGATGCCACGCGCTGACTGAAGTGACGGCCGGCCTATCCAAAATTCACACCCGGCGAGGTGGCCTACGGCCATCGTGCGATCGCTAGACCACACCGCCGAAATCGATGCCTTCCTTGGCAAGCCTCTCGGCTTCCTCGGCGGACGGGGTCGGCCTCGTGTCGAGATAGCGATGCTCAGACGCTGGTAAGATAGTACGAATGTTCTGGCCGTCCGTCCGAGTTATACGAGCAACCCAGCGGCTATGGCCGTGCTCAAGGCGCTGGATGTAATATTGCTTGTAAGTAATCATGACTCTTGAACGCAACTGACGCTAAGACATGCGACTTTGTACCGAATGTCGCGCTGCCGCACAATACCCTTAGAAATAAGCTAAATTCAGCTGCGACTCTTTGTTCCTTTGTACCAGCGTCGCGATTTTGGCGGGCTGAAATCCAACCTACGGGCACAAGCGATCGCAAGTCGATCCATCTGCACCAGGATGTGCTTTTCACGGGCCTCTCCCGATGTGGTCGTAGTGTGCTCCGTGGCCAGATGTCGTCGCTCACCGGCCTCTTCTCTCTCAGCACAGATGTCGGAAGCGCCTGGTACATTTTGTCCGGCGTTGAGGCTTCTGCGAGCCTGGAACCCGAGAGCTCTGTGGCCCTGTGGTCGACCAGCAAGTCAGCGCTAGCCCGCGTTCGCCTTGAGTCCCGCCGCCTGAATGCCTGCCATCGCGCAGGCCTCGTCATTATCCGAGGTATCGCCGGACACGCCCACCGCGCCGAGCAACGTCGTGCCGTCCATGATCAGAACGCCGCCGGGCACCGGCACCAGCGCGCCCTTGGCGATGGTGTTCACGGCATCGATGAAATAGGCCTGCTCCTGGGCGCGCTGGAACAGGGCGCGCGAGCCCATGCCCATCGCGAGCGCGCCATAGGCCTTGCCGTGCGCGATGTCGGCGCGCATCAGGCTGGTGCCGTCCTGGGCGGCTGCGAGCTTGAGCACGCCGCGGGCGTCGAGGATGGTCACCACCAGCGGCTTGAGCTTGAGCTCGCCCGCCTTTGCGAAAGCGGCGTCGAGGATCTTGCGGGCGGTGTCGAGCGTGAGGTCAGCCATGGTCGGTTTCCTTTTGAGCTGGAGAAGTGGAACGGGTCTCGGCGCACTCGAGGCTCATCGCCAGCACGCGCGCGACGTGAAGCGCCTCGCGCTGCGTGCCGTCGTGAATCTGGTGGCGGCAGGAGGTGCCGTCGGCGACGACGAGCGTCGCCTGATCAGCCTTCCGCACGGCAGGCAGCAGCGACAGCTCGGCCATTTCGATCGAGGCATCATAGGTATCTGCGCCGTAGCCGAAGGCCCCGGCCATGCCGCAGCAGCTGGATTCGATGGTCTCGACCGCAAGGCCGGGAACGAGCCGCAACACCTGCTCGACCGGCTTGAAGGCGCCGAAGGATTTTTGGTGGCAATGGCCGTGCACGACCGCCTTGTCGGCGACGGTGCCGAGTGGCAGTTGCAGCCGGCCGGCCTCGGCTTCGCGCACCAGAAACTCCTCGAAGGTCAGCGCATGAGCGCCGACGGCCTTGGCGTCGTCGTCCTTGCGGAGGGACGCAAGCTCGTCGCGCAGCGTCAACAGGCAGCTCGGCTCGAGGCCGACGATCGGCACGCCGCGGGCGGCAAACGGCGCGAAGGCAGTCACCAGCCGGTCGAGCTCGGCGCGAGCCTCATCGACCAACCCCGCCGAGAGGAAGGTGCGGCCGCAGCACAGCGGGCGGCCGCCGCTCACGGGCTTCGGCAGATGCACGCGATAGCCGCCGGCCGTGAGCACGCGCAGCGCGGCGTCGAGGTTCTCGCGTTCATAGATGCGATTGAACGTGTCGGCGAACAGAACGACCTCGCGACCGGTCTCAGGACCGATTGCTTCCGCTGATGGCACAAACATGTCGCTGCGAAAGGCGGGCAGGGCGCGGCGCGCGCTGATGCCGGCAAAGCGCTCGAACAGTTTTCGCAGCAAGGGGCTGCTGTTGCGGAAATTCGCCAGCGGCGCGAAGCGCGAGGCGAGACCGGCGTAGCGCGGGAGATAGCCGACCAGGCGGTCGCGCAGCGTCAGGCCGTGGCTGGCGGCGCGCGCGGCCAGCACCTCGATCTTCATCTTGGCCATGTCGACGCCGGTTGGGCATTCGTGGCGACAGGCCTTGCAGGAGACGCAGAGTTTCAGCGTCTCCATCATCTCGTCCGACGACAGAGCGTTCGGGCCGAGCTGGCCGGATATGGCGAGCCGCAAGCTGTTGGCGCGCCCGCGCGTGACATCCTTCTCGTTGCGCGTGGCGCGATAGGACGGGCACATCACGCCGACCTCGAGCTTGCGGCAGGCGCCGTTGTTGTTGCACATCTCGACCGCGCCCTGGAAACCGCCGCCGGCGCCGGGATAGGCGGACCAGTCGAGTTTTGTCTTGAGCTCTGCGACGCGATAGTCCGGTTTGAATCGGAACAGCGAGCGGTCGTCCATTTTGGGCGCGTCGACGATCTTGCCCGGATTGAGCACGCCGTTGGGATCGAAGCGCTGCTTCACCTCCCTGAAGTCGGCAACGAGGCGCTCGCCGAACATCGTTTCGTGGAATTCGGAGCGCACCAGGCCATCGCCATGCTCGCCGGAATGCGAGCCCTTGTATTCGCGCACCAGTGCGAAGGCCTCCTCGGCGATGGCGCGCATCGCCTTGACGTCCTTTTCCTGCTTCAGGTTCAGCACGGGCCGCACATGCAGGCAGCCCTCGGAGGCGTGCGCATACATCGTGCCGCTGGTGCCGTGCCTGGCGAACACCTCGTTCAGCCGCGCCGTGTAATCGGCAAGGTGCGGCAGCGGCACGGCGCAGTCCTCGACGAAGGAGACCGGCTTGCCCTCCTGCTTCATCGACATCATGACGTTGAGGCCGGCGGCACGGAAATCGGCGATGCCGCCCTGGAGCGCCGGCTCGATGATCTCGACCACGCCGCCCCATTTGCGCGGCTCGTTGGTCCAGCCGAAGCCGAGATCGCCCATCAGCTCTCCGAGCTGCTTGAGGCGGGCGAGGTTGTCGGCCTGGTCTTCTTCGGCGAACTCGACCACCAGCACGGCGTCTGGATCGCCTTTGATCGCCGCATTGATGATCGGCTTGAACATCGCGATGTCGCGGCCGAGCGCGATCATGGTGCGGTCGACCAGCTCGACCGCGATCGGCTTCAGCTTGACGAGGTGCTGGGCCGCATCCATCGCCTCGTAAAAGCTGCCGAAATGGCAGACGCCGAGCGCCTTGTTGCGGATGACGGGCCACAGCTTCAACTCGACCTTGGTGGTGAAGGCGAGGGTGCCTTCGGAGCCGACGAGGAGATGCGCCATGTTGTTCGACGCATTGCGCGGCACCAGCGCATCGAGATTGTAGCCGCCGACGCGGCGCTGCACCTTCGGAAAGCGGGCGGCGATCTCGTCGGCCTCGCGCGTGCCGAGATCGAGCATGTCGCGGAACAGGGCGCGGGTGCTGTCGGGCACCACGACGTCGGAGAGATCGCGCGAGACCTCGCCGAAACGGCTCAGCGTGCCGTCGGCGAGTGCGGCTTCCATCGACAGCGTGTTGTCGCGCATGGTGCCGTAGCGAAGCGAGCGGCCGCCGCAGGAATTGTTGCCGGCCATGCCGCCGATGGTGGCGCGCGAGGCGGTGGAGACGTCGACCGGAAACCACAGGCCGTGCTTCCTGAGTTGGCGGTTGAGGTTGTCGAGCACGATGCCGGGCTCGACCACGCAGGTGCGGCCTTCGACGTCGAGCGATAGAATTTTGTTGAGATGCTTCGAGAGATCGACGACGAGCCCGTCATTGACGGTCTGGCCGCATTGCGAGGTGCCGCCGCCGCGCGGGGTGACCTTGACACCCTCGTCGCGGGCGATCGTCAGCGCGCGCAGGGCCTCGTCCATGGTCTTCGGGACCACCACGCCAGCCGGCATGATCTGGTAGAACGAGGCGTCGGTGGCGTAGCGGCCGCGGCTGAACCGGTCGAACAGGACGTCGCCGGTGATCTCCCGGGCCAGACGTGCCGCAAGGCCGTCCTTTCGGGCCGATTCCGATGATTTTCCAGTCACTTCCGCCGCCATGATCCGCTTTCGCCTGTTCGCCGGCACCGTCTTGCCTCCCGCCACGGCCCTTGGCAAGCGAGCCCTGCTTCTTGTGCATTGACGGACCTCGCCGGGCGAGGGACAAGCCCGGCGAATAGTGATATGCGAGCGGCTCGCGGGAGCCCCGAATTCGGGCCCTCCGACGCCAACGCCGACACAAGCTTCAGAGACCCGGAAGGACGCCTATGACCGTGCATACTGGAAGGCATTTCCTACAGATTCCAGGACCGACCAATGTGCCCGACCGGGTGCTGCGGGCGATGGACATGCCGACCCTGGACCATCGCGGTCCGGAGTTCGCCGAGCTCGGCTTCGCCGTGCTTGCCGCGATGCAGCGCGTGTTCCGCACCAAGCAGCCCGTGATCATCTTCCCCTCGTCCGGCACCGGCGCCTGGGAAGCGGCGATGGTCAACGTGTTCTCGCCCGGCGACAAGGTTTTGATGTGCGAGACCGGCCAGTTCGCCGTGCTGTGGCGCGGCATCGCCGACAAGTTCAAGCTCGACGTCGACTTCATCCCGAGCGACTGGCGCCACGGCGCTGATCTTGCCGAGATCGAGAAGCGCCTGGCCGCCGACAAGCAGCACGCCATCAAGGCGGTCTGCGTCGTCCACAACGAGACCTCGACCGGCTGCGTGACGCCGCCGCTGGAGGTGCGCAAGCTGCTCGACCGCGTCAAGCATCCGGCGCTCCTGATAGTCGACACCATTTCCGGCCTCGGCTCGATGGAATACGAGCATGATGCCTGGGGCATCGACGTCTCGGTCGCCGGCTCGCAGAAGGGCCTCATGCTGCCGCCCGGCCTCGGCTTCAACGCCGTCTCGGAGAAGGCGCTCAGCGTTGCCAAGGCCAACCCGGGCATGCGCTCCTACTGGGACTGGCAGGAGGTCATCACCTTCAACAAGCTCGGCACCTTCCCCTACACGCCCGCCACCAATCTGCTCTATGGCCTGCGCGAAGCCGTGACGATGCTGGAGGAGGAGGGGCTGGAGAACGTCTGGACCCGCCACAAGCGCCACAGCGCTGCGACGCGCGCGGCGGTCAAGGTCTGGGGCCTGGAGACGCAGTGTGCCGATCCCGCCGCACATTCGCCGGCGCTGACCGGTGTGCGCGTGCCCGAGGGACACGACGCCGACGCCTTCCGCAAGGTGGTGCTGGAAAACTTCGACATGTCGCTCGGCACCGGCCTGAACAAGGTCAAGGGCAAGGTATTCCGCATCGGTCATATCGGCCATTTCAACGATCTGATGCTGATGGGTACGCTCGCCGGCGTCGAAATGGGTCTGGATCTTGCAAAGATTCCGCACCGGAGCGGCGGCGTACTGGCGGCCATGGACGTCCTGAAGGGACGCGACGCGGTGCTGATAACCAAGGCTCAAGTAGCCTAAAGGCCCAGGTGGCCTGAACCAGCTTGGAAAGAGAGCGCGCGATGAACGCACCGACGACGACCAACGAAGACCTGCTCTACTCCGTCACGGACGGCATCGCGCGGATCACGTTCAACCGCCCCCAGGCGCGCAACGCCATGACCTTCGCCATGTATGACCGCATGGCGGAGATTTGCACCGAGATCAACGCAGACCGCTCGATCAAGGCGCTGATCCTGACCGGCGCCGGTGACAAGGCGTTTGCCTCCGGCACCGATATCTCGCAGTTCCGCGCCTTCAAGACCGCGCAGGACGCGCTCGACTACGAGGCCCGCATCGACCGCGTGCTCGGCACGCTCGAGCAGTGCCGCGTGCCTGTGATCGCGGCCATTGCCGGCGCCTGCACCGGCGGCGGCGCCGGCATCGCGGCCTGCTGTGATCTGCGCATTGGCACCGAAACGACGCGGATGGGTTTTCCGATCGCGCGCACGCTCGGCAACTGCCTGTCGATGTCCAACATCAGCCGCGTCGTCGCGTTGGTCGGTCCCGCGCGCACCAAGGATATGATCTTCAAGGCACGCCTGGTCGAGGCGCAGGAAGCACTCGCCCTCGGCCTGCTCACCGAGATCGTCCCTGACGTCGAGACGCTGCAGCGCCGCGCCGACGAGACCGCAAAGCTGGTGGCCAGCCACGCGCCGCTCACGCTGGAGGCGACCAAGGAAGCGGTGCGCCGCATCCGCCGCACGCTGTCGCGCGAGGAAGGCGAGGATCTGATCCTCAAGGCCTATATGAGCGAGGATTTCCGCGAGGGCATGGACGCCTTCCTCAACAAGCGCGCGCCGGTCTGGAAGGGCAAGTAGCTTAGGGACGCGGTTGGCTATCTTGCCGTCCCAACAAAGTATCCGTCTGCCTCGCCGTCCCTATTGAATTTGGGGCAGACGCAAAAGCTTCCCGGTGAGCTGCGAGTTGGGCACATGACCGCTGGTGTTCCCGGGGGCAGTTCAGAGGCATTCACAAGGCATTGCGATTGAGGTTTTGGATCCTGTGGCACGCCCCTGGCGAACACGGTTGGACCAGCGCCGACCAGCATTAAGACAACCAGGGCACCGTGAAGGAAGCTCATACGTAGTCCTTAAACGGCAGCAAATACCTCGTCCGCTTCAGTTCGCCCAATCTCGCTTTGGCTCGGCGCTGATAGCCCGCCCCCAGATCGATACCCCAGAACCGAAAATCCGAGAGAGCCTCATCATCAATCCTCGCTCCGACAAGAATTCCGCTGCGTCTGTGTCTCGCGAATTTCTCGGTAACTCGTCGCTTCATCTATGAGGCGCATTGTGCATGAGCGTTCGAGCTGCTCGGCGATAATTCGGGCGCGGTTGGCAATGTTATGCTGAGTGGTTTTTAAGACCTCAGCATGTTGGGCCCGCGTAAAGACATCGCAGACCCTCTGGAGGAAGTTCGGCGCGTAACCAAATATTTTAATGCCCTGTTTGGTGCGGAATTCGATCTGGCTCGCTATCATAGAAAGATCTTCGTTGACAAAGGGCTTTAGATTTTGCGCTGTCAAGAAAGCAGGGAGATTGGCGCTGTTCCTGTAATATTGACGTCCTCTTCCTTTGACGGGCCGAATGCGACCAAGGCCGGCCATAAAGCCAGTTTGAGTAATCACACGCTGACCGTTGTCGAGGACGGCAACCTCGATTTCGATGTCTCCAAACCGCAGGGCGCCTTGATGCGTCGCCTGCGGCAGGTCCCTCGCCCAACGCGCCTTGGCTGCCTTCCGAGCAATCTCCCGTCGCTCGTCACTTGATAGTGCGGCCGCCCTTGCGGTGCCGCCAGCGGCACGGGCGGGAACTCCCCACTGGACTTTCCACCGTGTTCTCCGCCGCTCGTGGTCGAGATCTAAACTCACTTTTCTACGCGTATTCATACTTCACGGATATGGTTAGATCAGAAGATCGTAAGCGCCGCGTTGTAGCAAATTGCTTGGTGAGGCGCAGCATTTACGCGGCGAGCAACTCCGGATCGTTTAGTACGGCTTTTACCTGTTCCGGCGATGAGCACCGCCAGGCAGCTGTACAGAAAGATTTCAGCATCATGTCCTTACACTTAATTTGTGGAACCGGCCGGAATGTGGCGGCGAGAGCCTGAGCGACGCTGAGTGCCTGGTAGATATTCCGCTCTTGGTAAAGCTTGCGACCAAAGACGCTCCCCAGCAATCCGCCCCAAAAGCTGGGCCTGTGCGAACGGACTAAGACACCCCTTTTGCCTACGGAAATCCAGCAGGCGTCTCCGCTGTCCAATATGATCGTCGCGTCGTGACCGAATTTTTCGTTGATGTAGAGCAGGCGTGGCATCGCTTCGTCTCTCTCAGCTTCTTTCTTTTCTCTCTCTTCGAATATTCTTGATGACCGAATTTTCTGTCCATTGCAGAGTTTTTGGCCCCCGGGCATGTCCCTCAATTCGTCTCTGCGCCTCTAAGCCCGGCCGGCCGCTTGTAACTCAATTACGCGAGGCTTGTCTCCGTTCGCATCTCATTCCAAAGTCATAACGAAGGTGACGCAGGACGGCTTGAACTTGGCTGCGTTCACCAGCACAATGGTCCCCGAATTCATCTCTGAATTTCCAAATCCAAACAAGAACATAGGGAAGACGCGCGTGGGACATGGAATGAAGGCCGCGATGGCGCTGACCGCAGCTTTGTGCGGCACGCCGGCATTTGCCGGCTGGGAGCCGGCAAAGCCGGTCGAGATCGTGGTGGCCGCCGGCGCGGGAGGGGCCTCGGATCAGATGGCGCGGATGATGCAGGCCGCGATCCAGAAGAACAATCTGATGAAGCAGCCGATCGTCGTCTCGCTCAAGGGTGGCGCCTCGGGCGCGGAAGCGCTGATGTACATGAAATCCAGCGAGGGCGATCCGAACAAGGTGTTGATCGCCTATTCGCTGATCTACATGCTGCCGCTGTCGGCGAAGATCCCGTTCAACTGGCGCGAGCTGACCCCGGTCTCGGTGATCGCGCTCGACCAGTTCGTGCTGTGGGACAACAGCGCCGGTCCCAAGACGGTGAAGGAGTTCGTCGCGGCCGCGAAGGCTGCGAGCGCGCCGTTCAAGATGGGCGGCACCGGCTCCAAGCGCGAGGACCACGTCCTGACCGTGTTCCTCGAGCAGAAGACCGGCGCAAAATTCTCCTATCTGCCCTACAAGTCCGGCGGCGAGGCCGCGACCCAGCTGGTCGGCAACCACACCGAAGCCAACGTCAACAATCCTAGCGAAAATCTCGAAGTCTGGCGCGCGGGCCAGGTGCGTCCGCTCTGCGTGTTCGACAAGGAACGCATCTCCTACACCGCCAAGGTGACGGAAACCCAGTCCTGGGCCGACATCCCCACCTGCAAGGAGGAGGGCGTCGACGTGCAATATCTGATGCTGCGCGCGATGTTCCTGCCCGGCAAGGTGCCGGCCGAGCAGCAGGCGTTCTATGTCGAGCTGTTCCACAAGGTGACGCAGACCGCCGAGTACAAGGAGTACATGGAGAAGCAGGCGCTGAAGCCTATCTTCCTCACCGGCAAGGACATGGTGCAGTTCCTCGAGGAGGACGATGCGCTGAACAAGTCGCTGATGACGCAAGCCGGCTTCGTCGCGAAATAATCGTCTCTTCGTTCTTCTCCCTCGCCCCGTTCTTGCGAGGCGAGGGTCGGGGTGAGGGGCTCTCTCCGCGGTCAGTCCTGTGGAGAGAGCCCCTCAGCCGGCGTTTTCGCCAGCGCCGAAGCTGTGCTTCGGCGTCCTTCAAAACGGCCGCCATCGGCGGCCTATGCTTCTCCCCATAAGAACGGGGAGATGAATAGTCTCCAGCCTCACATCGGAACTCATGTCCCAAACCGATATCGAAATCGTCGTCGACGATCCGACCGCGCCTGAAGACGACTCGCCCTCCGTCGTCTCGTCCGGCACGATCGAGATCGTCGTCTGTCTGCTGCTGCTCGCGCTGGCTGTCACGCTCGGCTACGACAATTGGCGCACCGGCGCGTCCTGGGATGCGACCGGGCCGGAGCCCGGCTATTTCCCGTTCTATCTCTCCATCATCCTCGGCGGCGGCAGCCTCTACGGCCTGGTCGCGGCGCTGGTTGCGCACCGCAAGGCGGCCGAAATCTTCGTCACGCGCGCGCAAGGCCGCCGCGTGCTGGCGGTGTTCGTGCCGACGCTGCTGTTCTGCCTCGTCACGCAGTTCCTCGGCCTCTATGTCGCGAGCTTCCTCCTGATCTCAGGCTTCATGCGCTTCGTCGGCAAGATCGCGCTGTGGAAGTCGCTGCTCACCGCGTTCGTGTTCACGGCGATCATGTTCGTCACCTTCGACATCGCCTTCGACGTCATCATGCCGAAAGGGCCGCTCGAAGCGGCCTTCGGTCGCTAGGCGGAATTCGCGATGGAAGCGTTCGGTCTGCTGCTTCACGGCTTTGCCGTCCTGCTGACGTGGAAGACGCTCGTCCTGATGATGGTCGGGCTCATGCTCGGCATCTTCGTCGGCGTGCTGCCGGGCCTCGGCGGCCCCAACGGCGTTGCGATCCTGTTGCCGCTCACCTTCACGATGGATCCGACCTCGGCGATCGTGATGCTGTCCTGTATCTATTGGGGCGCGCTGTTCGGCGGCGCGATCACCTCGATCCTGTTCAACATTCCCGGCGAAGCCTGGTCGGTCGCGACCACCTTCGACGGCTATCCGATGGCGCAGCAGGGCAGGGCGGCGGAGGCGCTGACCGCCGCGTTCACCTCCTCCTTCATCGGCTCGCTGGTCGCGGTGCTGCTGATCACCTTCCTCGCGCCGATGATCTCGTCCTTCGCGCTGAAGTTCGGCCCGCCCGAGTTCTTCGCGGTGTATCTACTTACCTTCTGCTCCTTCGTCGGCCTCGGGCGCGAAGCCAAGCACAAGACCGTCATCTCGATGTCGCTGGGGTTGCTGCTCGCGGGCATCGGCATGGACACGGTGTCGGGCAATCTGCGCATGACCTTCGGCTCGGCCGAGCTCTTGCGCGGCATCAACTTCCTGGTCGCCGTGATCGGCCTGTTCGGCATCAGCGAGATCCTGCTGACGATGGAGGAGCGCCTGGCTCTGCGCGGCCATGCCGCCAGCATTTCGCTGCGCGTCGTGCTCAGCGTCTGGAAGGACCTGCCGAAATACTGGGTGACGCTGCTGCGCTCCTCCTTCATCGGCTGCTGGCTCGGCATCACGCCGGGCGGCGCGATCGCGGCCTCGTTCATGGGCTACAATCTCGCCAAGCGCTTTTCCAAGGATCCCGAGAGTTTCGGCAAGGGCCGCATCGAGGGCGTGTTCGCGCCGGAGACTGCGGCGCATGCCTCCGGAACGGCGGCGCTGCTGCCGATGCTGGCGCTCGGCATTCCCGGCTCCGGCACCGCCGCGATCCTGCTCGGGGGGCTGATGGTGTGGGGGCTCAATCCGGGGCCGCTGCTGTTCGTCGAGCACAAGGACTTCGTCTGGGGCCTGATCGCTTCGATGTATCTCGGCAACGTCGTCGGTCTCGTGCTGGTGCTGACGACGGTGCCGGTCTTCGCTTCGATCCTGCGCGTGCCGTTCGCCGCGGTGGCGCCGATGATCGTGGTGTCCTGCGCAATCGGCGCCTACGCGATCCAGAACGCGATGTTCGACATCTGGCTGATGCTCGGCTTCGGCATCGTCGGCTACGTCTTCAAGAAGATCGGCATTCCCCTGGCGCCCTTCACGCTCGCACTCGTGCTCGGCAACCGCGCCGAGGATGCCTTCCGGCTGTCGATGATCGGCTCTGGCGGCAATCTTGGGGTGTTCTGGTCGAACGGCCTGGTCGGCTCGATCACGACGCTGGCGATCGTGCTTCTGTTCTGGCCTGTGATCGACGGCCTGCTCGCCCGCGTCGGATGGGGACGGCGGAGCAAAGGGATGCCACCACGAAAAGTTAATTGAAGCAATACCTTAGCGCCAGTGTGTCGCCGTAGTCCGGTCGCTGACACCTAGTAGTTGTCGTCGACAGTTGCGGATGTGCAACGGTTTAGGCCGGCGTTTGCGCTTATACTCCCTGTCGAATTCTTGATTTCTCACGGGGCATTGCGATGAAGCAGCTTGTGATGGGAATTGTGGGGTCATTGGTTGCGACCAGCGCATTGGCCGCTGATCTGGCATCGAAACCCTATGTGAAGGCCCCGGCCTTGGTCGATCAGGTTTGGAGTTGGACCGGCTTCTATGCCGGCTTGAACGCCGGATACAGCTGGGGCCGCGCGGAGACGACCGTGGCGCCGATCGCGCTGCCGTTCCCGGCTACACAGTTCGGCGCGTTTGGCCAGAATATCGATGGGTGGGTGGCCGGCGGTCAGCTGGGCTATAATTGGCAGGTGGATCCAAAATGGGTCCTGGGCCTTGAGGGTGACATTCAGGCGATGGGCGAGCGGTCGTCGCGGACGGTGACGACGACGAGCGCGCGCTATGGCTCGAATATCGTCGGTATTCCTGGGGGAGCCGACTTCAACTCGATTGCAACGCTCACTGCAAATCTCTCCTACGACCTCCAGTGGTTCGCGACGTTCCGCGGACGCGTCGGCGTCCTGTCGGATCCGCAGACACTCTGGTACGCGACCGGTGGTCTCGCTGTCGGCGAGTTCAAATATTCGTCCGCGACCGCCCTTGGAATCCAGGTCTTCGGACCGGGGCTGGGCGGCACGACTCCGCTCGGCGGGTTCAACTTTCCGATCGGGGCAGGAGCGAGCAGCACCGATACCCGGGTCGGCTGGACGGTGGGGGCGGGCGTCGAACGCAAGTTCACCCGCAATTGGTCGGCCAAGCTGGAATATCTCTACATGGATTTCGGAAGTAAAACTTACTTCGTGGGGACCGCCAACCAAGCGGACGTCAGCTTTCACGATCACGTGCTGCGTGCCGGCTTCAACTATGCCTTCACTCCGACGCCCGTCGTTGCGAGATACTGAGTGGTCGCGAGCCGCCTTCAATGCCCGGCAGTCCTGCCGGGGCATTGTCGTTTCTGTTCTGGGTCACACCAACTTGGATTTCCCTGAATTCCTAGATCTCGTCGGCTCCGACGCGCTGACGCCGAACTCCATCAAAGAACTCGCCTGCTCGCGGAACTCGGTTGGTCGCGCCACCATCCTGCTTGCAGTACTTGAGGTTCAGCAGGGGGGCTATCAGGGAATTCCTCGTTAGGCCAGGTTCGATCGTCTTGGTTTCTGGTCCAAGTAGTTACCTAGCCAGTCTCAGACTGGCCGGCCCTGCACATTCCTGATAGTCTGGCTCGATCGCCTCAGTCGGTGGTTGTGATGCGGGAAGCTTCAACTCTATCGAGCCGTTCGGAGTTGACTTCGCGACTGAAGATCGTGGGAGCTGGCGCTGCGGTCCTGGCAACTCTTCTGACTTCTTCCTGTGTCAGCTCTGGCGAAACGTCTTCAAGGCAAAGAGCGGTAACAGGTGCTCCTTGGGCGCGAGATTTGAACGAACCGCCGCCCAGCCGGCAGCCAGCAAGTCGGCCTAATCTCTAGTTTAGAGTCGCGATTCTTGCGCCGTCTCTCCTCATGTTCGTCGGTTCTTCAGGCCATCTGTAAGCGGCATCGCTGGGGCGCGGCTTGTACAATCTGCGCATGATCTATGGCTCGCCGGAGCTGCAGGAGCTTCTTCAAGAGCCGTATCGAAAGCGGGGTCGCGCGGAGACGGCACCCCTCCGGCGCTGCTGCCGATGCCGGGCGTGCTGGGCAACCGTGCAGGGGACGCCTTCCGTGCTACGACGATCGGCTCTGGCAGCACCTTGAGGTGTTCTAGTCGTAAGGTCTAATCGGCTAGATCACAATAGTGGCGATCTTGATGTCCAGCGCGAGCAGCCTTCGATGACCAGGGATCTCGCCGTGCATTGTCGGCGCCGGTTAGATAGCCATGACCTTTAACGAGATAAGTACAACGAAAATAGCATCAATTTAGAGCCAAGTGGCGCATCAGGAGCTATCTCGAACTAATTTCCGCTTCGTCGCATGAATATCGCAGTTTGATATGCGGCCTTGGTTGAATAGCATTGGGGCGCAACTCCCAGTTCCGCCCGAAAGTCCGCCGGCTCGGCGATTCCCCAAGAATCGCCCCAAAGGGTCGGCGGACTGAGGTGGTCGTAGTTGGCCCTTCTCCTCAGTTGCCTTTACGATACTGCAAACGCGCATCGATTTCCACAAAACGGACGTATCGAAATACGCGGTTGAAAGTGCTGCCGGGTTCACTGGAAACTTCTCGCGAGTACAGCAATCATTCCGGCGAATGCGAGCTGAGAACCCACCCCAAATACTCCCGTCAACGCACGCTTAGAGTGTATCCACCAATGAAAGCGTTGGAGGGCATGAAGTAAGCCATGCGGGTAAAGGGTGTGAACGAATTGCAACGCGTCTGGCAACATGGCGCTGAAGGCGCCGATCGCAATCGCCCAAAAAGACCCCTCCGTTGCAAACATCCAAAGCGCAAGGCCGAGTCCAGCGCACGCATCAAAGCCAACCATTGCAAAATCCGTCAGCGTCGCCGTGCTGACGGACAGGCGGCGATTGTTAGCACCTTTGCCCAGCCTTATTGAGCGAAGTGGATAGTCCCAATGCGGAATTGCATCGATGGCAAAATGGCTTGCGAACCCGGCGATTGCCGCTGCTGCCGGGTGAGATGGAAGTAGGCTGGCCACCGCGCCGCCGACGACCGCATGTGTGCTCAAAATCATCTGATCATCTTGGAAGAAGCGAAGTGGGATCGTTGTTCCGTTATCCTAAAGGAGATACTGTCGAGGCAAATAGCACCGAATAGGCAGGCGACAACCATCGAGCCGGTAAAGAGGGCCAAAAACCAATTCTGGATCATCTTCAGCTCGGTCCTCGCTTGATGCTCGGCCTTAAAGAGCAGCGAGAAATCGAGCCGTCAAGTCGAACGGCGCTAAAATGCTCTCCGTTGCATCCGCGGTCCTTCCACGCCGTGAACTCGCGCAGATCAAAGGGCCCAAGCTGGCAGTTTTGGTCCTGTGTCAGCAGCACCTTAGAAATGAAGCGCCGCCGGCGCGATTGTCGCGGTACGACCTGGAGCCTGCGCGAACTTGTCCAGCCGAACTCCGAGTTTCGGAACCGTGCCACCGTCCTGCTCCGCGCGTGACAGCGTCACGGGTGGCCGACTTGGCGTACGGCGGCCCTCATGCTTCGGCACGAACTGCGCATCCTCGACATCTAGGCAATGGGCTAGATGCGGCCGCGGGCTCCAGCTCCGACCGGTTCGCGTAGCTCAATTGTCGGTCTACTCCGCGACCTTCTCGCTAGTCTAGCGTCTGGCTCCCGAGCATCTAAAGGAGCGGGAAGCCCCCTTGGTTGGCGGCAGGCTTTCGCATGGGTGCTTACCGGTGTACAATCTGCGCCGAGTGCTTCGGTTGTCCGAAGCCAATTCTAGCCAGTAGACCCCCGCAAATCGAGCATACGATGAGAGTAGATCGTTTTCGCTTCTGGGCTTTCGGAGGTCTGTTCAGCCTCATAGACCATTTGAAAGCTAGGCGTCTGCCGCTTGTGTGTCCCAGCTGTCTCAAGCCGGCCTCAAAAGCGACTCTCGCGCGAGGGCAACGCCTATTAGGCGAAGAGAAGCTGCGTTGCGGCGCGTGCGGTATAGCCCACGACATCGCTGGGTGGCGACTAGCGGCGGACTATCAGAGGAGCGGGGATACCCTCCCGATTCTGGCTAGAAAAGAAGACTGTCACTCCGGGTTTTCGCCGCCATCAATTAGTTAGCTCCAAGCCCAGCAACCAGAGAAATGCCCTCAACTGGTCAAGGCTGTGTCCAAAAAGCTTACACCATTTGTCTTAGCATAGAGAGAGCGGGCCCTCGCGTTTACAAATGCATTTGAAAGCGTAGCTTGAAACGAATTTAGATGACTCGGGTCTCTCTTAGGCTTGCGATCTCGCCGGCATCGAAGCCGAACTCCTTGAGCACCTCGTCGGTCTGCTCGCCGAATTCCGGCGGCCGCGCCACCATCTTGCTCGGCGTGCGCGACAGCGTCACGGGCTGGCCGACCAGGCGGATGTGGCGGCCCTCGTCGTTCGGCACATCCTGCGCGATGCCGAGATGCCTGACCTGGGCGTCCTCGAACATCTGGTCGATGGCGTAGATCGGCCCGCACGGCACGCCGGCCTCGTTGAGCTCGCGGACCCAGGTCTCGGTCGACTTTGTCACCGTGCGCTTCGCGATCTCGGCGTTGAGCGCGTCGCGGTTCTTGGAGCGGGCAGGGGCCGTCGCGTAGTCGGGATGGGCATAGAGCTCCGGTGCGCCGATCGCCTGCGCACAGCGCTCCCAGATCCGACCGCCGGTCGTGGCGATGTTGATGTAGCCGTCCGAGGTCTTGAACACGCCGGTCGGGATGCTGGTCGGATGGTTGTTGCCGGCCTGCTTGGCCACTTCCTTCTCCATCAGCCAGCGCGCGGCCTGGAAGTCGAGCATGAAGATCTGGGCCTGCAGCAGCGAGGTCTGCACCCACTGGCCCTTGCCCGAGACCTCGCGCTCGAGCAGCGCGGTGAGGATGCCCATGGCGCAGAACAGGCCGGCCGTCAGGTCGGCCACGGGAATGCCGACCCGCATCGGGCCTTCGCCCGGCGCGCCGGTGATCGACATCAGCCCGCCCATGCCCTGGGCGATCTGATCAAAGCCCGGCCGCTTGTGATAGGGCCCGTCCTGGCCAAAGCCGGAGATACTGCCATAGACGATGCGCGGGTTGATCGCGGCGAGGCTCTCATAGTCGATGCCGAGCTTCTTCTTCACGTCGGGCCGGAAATTCTCGACCACGACGTCGGCCTTGGCGGCGAGGCGCTTGAATACGGCGAGCCCGCGCTCGTCCTTCAGGTTCAGCGTCATGGCCCGCTTGTTGCGGTGCAAATTCTGGAAGTCGGAACCGCGCCGCGGCCCACCCGGCTGCTCGCCGCCGGCATCCTCGGTCAGCGCGTCGATCTTGACGACATTGGCGCCCCAATCCGCCAGCTGGCGCACGCAGGTAGGCCCGGAGCGAACACGGGTCAGATCGAGCACGGTGAAGCGCGACAGGGCTTCCGAGGCATGCGGAAAGGGCATCTTGAGAGGCTCCGGGACAGATTTCGGCGCCTACCATAGTGCCGAAAGGTCATGCGACAAGCCCGGGCGGGCGCCGGCCCCGCCTGCCGAAATGCCATGCCTGATCCGATGCCCGACCGATCAGCGCGACAGGCGCTTCAGTTCGGCGCGGGCCTTTTCGGCCAGGGGATCATCGCCGTGGCGTGCAATGAAGAGTTCGAGGGCTTCCCGCGTTCCCTTCCCGAGGGCGGCCTCGTATTCCTCCGCCACCGCGACGGCGGGGTCGCGGGCCATCGGCATGGCGGGCGCGCGCACCGCCTTGCCGCTGTCGTCCGCCTTGGCCTTTTCCACCATGACAGGCAGTCCTCCGAAGGGTTGTCGCGGCAGTCCGGCGAGCGCGATCAGGGCGCCCAACAGGCCGGCCGGAAGTAAACATCGCTTCATGAAGCCCCTGCAAATCACGGGTCATGTGGGAACGGAGACCGTTGCTCTTCTCCCGTATGACTACGGGATTTGATGGCTAACAGGGCCTTATGGAAGGGGTGCGGGCGCCGCTGCCCAATTTAAACCAAACGTTCAACTCTCAAGCTAGAATCATGTGCCGTCGCGGCGAATCACGCGCGATGCTCTGCTCTGGAGAGTCCCTTGGCTACCGCTGTTAATGTCAGTGCCACCAACAACGCCGAGATCGACGGCCTGCTGTCGGGCGCCAAATGGTCTGGCACGATCACTTACAGTTTTCCTGACGTAGCGAGCGACTACGCCAATCCCTATAGCGGCGGCAACGGCGAGCCGACCACGTCGGGCTTTGCAGCGGTGCCCACGCAGATCCAGGCGGCGATCAATTACGCGATCGGCCTGATCCTCAGCTACACCAACGCGGACATCCAGTACGCGGGCACGAACGGCGCCGACATCATGATCGCGCAGTCGCCGGCGGCCAGCCCGACCGCCTACGCCTACTATCCCGGCAACTACGCGCCCGGCGGCGACATCTGGTTCGGCACCCAGTACAATTTCTCGCTGGCCAAGCTCGGCAACTACTACTTCACCACTGCGCTGCACGAGCTCGGCCACGCCGTCGGCCTCAAGCACAGCCAGGAGACCGGTGGCCCCGCCAACGTCGCGGTGCCGAGCGCGCATGACGACAGCGAATACACCGTCATGAGCTATCGCAGCTATGTCGGCGGTTCGACCACGTCCGGCTACACCAACGAAGCGTACGGATATTCGCAGACCTATATGGCCAACGATATCCTCGCGCTCCAGACGATGTACGGCGCGGACTTCACGACCCAGAGCACCAACACGGTCTACACCTGGAATCCGACCACGGGCCAGGAGTTCATCAACGGTGTCGGCCAGCTCGCACCGGGCGGTGGCGTCGGCGGCTCGGCCAACCGCATCTACGAGACGGTCTGGGACGGCGGCGGCGTCGATACTTACGACCTGTCGAACTACACGACGAACCTGAGCATCAACCTCAATCCCGGCGCTTCGTCGGTGTTCTCGTCCGTGCAACTGGCGTATCTCGGCGATGGCCATTACGCGTCGGGCAACGTCTACAACGCCTATCTCTACAACGGCGACGGACGCTCCTACATCGACAACGCCATCGGCGGATCCGGCAACGACACCATCCTCGGCAATGCCATCGCCAACGTGCTGAACGGCGGCGCCGGCAACGATAAGATCACGGGCGGGGCGGGCAACGACACCATTATCGGCGGTTCGGGCACCGACACCGCAGTGTATTCGGGGGACGAATCCAGCTACGCCATTTCTTATAACTCTACGACGCAGGCATTCACGGTCGTTGACCTGCGTTCCGGCTCACCGGACGGGACTGACATCGTTACTGGTGTGGAGAACTTCCAATTCGGAAATGGTACACTGGCTACCTCGACGTTGATGAATAATCTGCAGCCTACAGGGGCTGGCTGGGTAGCTACTATCGACCAAGATTTCAATGGCGATGGCCACGACGACATCCTTTGGCTACAGCCGTCAACAGGAGCCGGGAAAATCGCCTATCTCGCCAACGGTGCTGTGACCAGCTGGGGCCAGTTTGCCACACCGGGTCAGGGTTGGGTCGTTATCGGTCATGGTGACTACAACCACGACGGGAACGTCGATATTCTCTGGCAGAACCAAACGACCGGTCAGGCTCGCGAGAGCCTTCTTACGGCCGGGCAAATCACGGCGACATTCGACTTTGGCGTCATGGGCTCGGACTGGCAGCTCATATCCTCTGGCGATTTTAATGGTGATCGAACGGATGATATGCTCTGGCGAAACAAGGCCACGGGCGAAGGAATAGAGTGGTTTCTCCAAAACGGATACGCAACGTCTTGGATGAAGTTCGGCGTTATGACTCCCGATTGGAAAGTGGCTTCGACCGTCGACCTTAATCAGGATGGAACGACGGATATTCTCTGGGAGAACACCAATACCGGCGATGGTCTCGAATGGTTCTGCAAGAACGGCTTCGCAGTGGGCTGGCAAAGATTTGGAACAATGGGTGCGGGCTGGGATGTTGTTGCATCGGCTGATTTCAATGCCGATGGCCGGGTGGACCTGCTATGGCAGAATAAGACGAGTGGCCGCTTAGTCGAGTGGTTTGTGAATGATCAGGGGCTTGCATTTGACTGGAAGGACATCGGAACCCCCGGTCAAAATTGGAAGGTCGCTGGGCTGCTGGACCTACATGGCACTAACGGCCCGATGATCTTGATGCAGAACCTGGTGACAGGTGTTGCAACCGAAATCTCGAGTAAACTTGCCGGGGCCGCAACTTCATTGGCCGCCTCGTCCGCGTCATCTGTTGCCTCTCAGCCAACCGCCTTGAGCAATCAATCGCTAGCGATCGACCCTAGCGGTAGCTTCTCCGACAGTCCTGCAGGCGGCTCACTGATATCGCAGGGCCACGAGAGTCTCAATCCTGTGGCGCACTTGCACGACTTTATGCTGCTCTGAGCCGCACGACTGCAGACCGCCTGCCTGCACCGTGACGTAATTTTCTGGCACGCGCGTTGCACCGGTCTTGGCTGCACAAAGCTGACGATCGAGCTAGGGGTCCATAGGACGCCTCTCCAGTAAAGTCGATTTCCCATCTCGGCGCCGCAAGAAGGCGGGGAAAGCGACGGTTGCCCCGAGCTTGATGCACGTTTATAAGCGTCCTGAATATTCATGCGCCAAATTGGGCTGATTGTGAGTGCTGCGATGCCAGATTCGTCATTTGATCTAAGGGGACGCCGCGTCTGGGTGGCTGGACATCGCGGGATGTTGGGTTCGGCATTGGTGCGCAGACTCGCGAGCGAAGATTGCGAAATCCTAACAGTCGGGCGCGAAGAGCTGGATCTTGGTGATCAAGCTGCAGTCAAGGCGTGGTATGCCAAAATGCATCCGGAGGTTGTTGTGCTGGCTGCGGCCCGAGTGGGCGGAGTGCTTGCGAACAGCAGGTATCCCGCGAGCTTTCTGTCCGACAACCTCGCGATCCAAGACAATGTGATCCAGGCGGCCGCGGCTCGGGGCGTCAAGAAGCTGTTGTTCGTCAGTTCTTCGTGCGTGTATCCCCGTTTGGCTGAGCAGCCTATTCGCGAACAAGCCCTGATGACTGGCCCTCTAGAGCCCACCAATGTGTGGTATGGCGTCGCAAAGATCGCTGGCATGATGCAATGCGCCGCATATCGACAGCAAGGTGGCCTGGATTTCATAGCGGCGGTTCCCGGGAATCTCTACGGACCGGGTGACTACTTTGACAATGAGAATTCTCATGTCATTCCGGCCTTCATTCGCCGTTTTCACGATGCTGTCAGCAGTGGACTGGATGAGGTCGTGGTCTGGGGTGGGGGAACTGCGCGTCGTGAATTCGTTTACGTCGACGAGTGCGCCGACGCGCTGGTTTTTCTTCTCAAGAATTATTCGTCGGGGGATATTATCAACATCGGTAGCGGTCTCGACGTTTCGATCCGAGAACTTGCGACCTTAGTTGCTGCCGTCGCCGGATTTACTGGGCGCATTAGTTTCGATACATCAAAGCCTGAAGGGGCGCCTCGCCGCCTGCTGAGTACAGACAGGCTTACGAGCCTGGGCTGGCAATCGAAGATGTCCCTACGCGAAGGATTGGAGTCCACCTATCAGTGGTTTCTGACCAGCCGTGCGGCCGGCTATGTTCCGCGCGGGTTTAGCCCTGACGATGGCGGCCGTGACGTTGCTGATCAAAAGGAGGGGCGGTAGTTAGGCCAGTTATGCGGCTGAAAACAACCTATTGATTCGCTTAATGAATTCCGCCGTCGCGTTCTCAGGGCTAAAAAATTGCTTGTATACTCGGCAACCGGATTCCGCGACGCGACGCGCCCAAAGGGGATCGTCAACAGCTCGCTTCATGCGCGCGACGAACTCCCCACCTGAAGCGGCCAGCCCGCAAGTTTGACCGTCAACAAGCGCCACATTTCCGAGCGCAACATTTTTATGGGCAATGACGAGGGTTGACTGGCTTAGTGCATAAAGGATGCGAGTCCTGTTGCCGACTGGAACGTCGATGGGGACCAGTGCCGCGTGACATTCGGCCAAAGTAGATGGAAGGTTCTCGACAAAACCTACGCGGACAAACTCTGGCTTGTCTTTGATCGCTTCAGCAAACCACTCAGGCAAGTTTCCCCGTCCGGCCAGTAGAATTTTGAAGCCGCGAGGTCCCCAGACCTGGAGCAGCGGGCCATATACCTTCGAGACCATGAAGTGCAGTGCTGAGCGCGAACCAAGACCCACCAGATTACCGAAGAACAAAAAAGTAGGTATCGCCGGCTTTACATGACCCGAAGCCGGAGCATCGATCACCGGCCAAGGGTAGGGGCAATATTGATGATTCCTGAGCCCCAACCTGCTTAGCTGGTCCTCAGACGACGCCGCCGAGACGATGACCTCGTCATAGCATGACAAGACATGTGCATAGACATGTTTCCAGTTTCGAGCTGCTAACCAGTATTTCGCGAAGTTGAAAATTCGCCATGGGCGCTCCTGAAGGCTGTAAAGACCATGGTAATAGGTCGTCTGGAAATTCAGGTCACCCAGCCAGGCGAGCTTTCGTGTGGCGGGTATCTCCAACCCAATCCATGCGGGCAGGACGTCAAACGCGATAAACAGGTCTGCGGCAAATTCTCGACCGCGCTCGATTAGTTTTGCGGCCCGCGAGAAATCAATCCGGTGCTTCCTCGCCCCCTGGATAACAAGTTGGCCGGTGCTTTCTGCCATCACTTCGAAATGCTCGTCTGCCACGGCTCTGCGATATGCCTCAAAAGCCTTCCGGTCCTTCTCGCCTTCGTCGAGCAGAATGAGGTGGAGGATGTCGAATGATTGAGCACGGATGCCCTGCAAAAAGCTATGAATGATAACGAGGCTAGCCCCCTCCCGTTCATCCGGAACACCTTTGGTGCAAAGAACGATTCGCCTACGTCGCGGCAACTTATAACTCCTCAGCAAAGGCTGGCTTTATGCGGTTATCCCTTGTCCAAGGGCCATTTTTAGCTTGATAATGCCGGAATAGTTTGCGAGGAGGCCAATATCAACTGCGCCTCCATGTTCCTAGCGAAGAAGTGGCAAAATAGGCGGTCCGGGACGAATGAATCAAGCAATTATTATTACTTCGATCAATCCTCCTAACGACGTCATGAGGAGCATAGCGGCAGATGCTCTACGGTCTGGCTTTGACTTCTTCGTTGTTGGGGATACAAGAACCCCGGCAAACTTTTCGATTGATGGATGCCGCTTTCTCGGGATCGCTGATCAGGCAAACTCTGGCTTTGCATACGCAAATCTCGCGCCTGTCAGAAACTACGCACGCAAGAATATCGGCTATCTGGCGGCCATCGCGAACGGTGCGCAGGTCGTCATTGAGACGGATGATGACAATTTCGCGCGACCGCAATTCTTCGAAAGCCGAAGCCGCACGCTGACCGCACCGGTAGTGTCGGGACATGGTTGGGTCAACGCCTATCGGTATTTCTCCGATGGGAATATTTGGCCACGCGGTTTGCCTCTGGATCACGTTCTGAAACCTGTTCCCGATTTTGCGAAATTGGAGCGTGCCGAGGTAGACTGTCCCATTCAGCAGGGGCTTGCCGACGGAGATCCCGATGTCGATGCACTTTATCGATTAGTGCTTCCCTTGCCTCATAACTTCAGGACCGATCGGGTCGTGGCATTTGGACCCGGCTCGTGGGTTCCGTTCAACAGCCAGAACACGAGCTGGTGGCCAAGCGCCTTTCCGCTGATGTATCTTCCGTCCTATTGCAATTTCCGAGTGACAGACATCTGGCGCAGCCTGATTGCTCAGCGTATCGCGTGGGCAAACGGTTGGCATGTGCTCTTCCATGGGCCAACTGTCTGGCAGGACCGCAATGAACACGATCTGATGAAGGACTTCGAGGACGAGATTCCGGGCTATCTGAATAATCATCGCATTCGACTGATGCTCGAGGATCTGCCGATTAACGGCGGGCCCGATCACATCAGGGAGAACGTGCGTCGCTGTTATCAGGCCCTGGTCGAATGCGAGCTGGTCGGCGCTGCCGAGCTTCCTTTGCTTGATGCGTGGACCTCGGATTTAGATCGGATTGTCAGCTGATATGCAAGGGTACGTGAGGCTATGAACTGGCAGGATCGTTTACGTGCATCTTTGCTGCCGACGTATGAGGGGCTGCCGAGCGGCTCCAAGCGGCTCGCGCGGCGAATTTTTGCTGTCCTCCAGGGGCCACTTTTCTCAGCTCGCGCGCGCTGGGTCCGCTTTACTTACTTGCGTCACGTCGCCAGGGAGCGGAGGTATCTGTTTCTTTGCGTAGCTCGCTTCGCGAACGTGAATCGGCCGATCAAAGGCTACTACATGGAATTTGGCAGCTTCGGCGCCAACACCATGAGGCTTGCATATGACAGTTTCCATCATCTGTTTGACTGGCGGTATGTGGCTTTCGATTCTTTCGAGGGATTGCCAGCTATATCGGAAATCGATCGCCAGGACGCTTGGGAGCAGGGCAAGCTGAAAACTGCTGAGGCGGACTTCAAGCGAATATGTCGTCGTCATGGTATGCCGACAGATCGACTGCGCACGGTAAAAGGTTTCTATGATGTGAGTCTGACATCAGATCTTGCTCGCGAGCTCCTTCCGGCCAAGGCCGCCGTCGTCTATATCGATTGCGATCTCTACGCATCCACTGTTCCCATCCTCTCCTTCATCATCGATTTCCTGCAGGTTGGTACGATCATCGTGTTCGACGATTGGAACTGTTTCTGGGCGGACCCTGATCGTGGTGAGCGACGAGCTTGGCGTGAATTCTGTGAAGCGTATCCGCATTTTCGTTTTGAACCCTTCGTGCAGACGGGAATGCAGATGTCCTTCGTCTGTGTCGGTCTCACCGCCAACGCCAGCGGGAGTTCGCCCGCGTGAGCTGGCTAATAGCGCTTCGCGGCCGTTTTGCGGGGCGCGTTCTGCTCTTTGTAAGCGCGACAGTTTTCCAAGCCCTCATGTCTGTCGCCATTTTGCCTTTAACAACGCTTGTATTGACCGCAGCCGACTTCGGCTATTTTGCCTTGATGATGTCGTGGGCCGCGCTGGCTAGCGCGTTTGGCGATGCAGGTGGCTCCCTTGCACTTCCGGCAAACTATTCCGTTGCTTCGACGACTGAACGCCGGCGGATGCTATCGAGTTTCTTTTTGGTCTCGCTCCTGACCAGCTCGGGGCTGGCCATCCTGCTCGTGGCTGCTTGGCCGTCCCTGCAAGAGATGATATCGGTCGCGGAAGAGACTTCACGCGCGACTCTTGTGCTGACAGCTCTCCTCATTCCGCTGAAATCTGTGACGTCTCTCTCGACCAATGTTTTTGCCGTTGCTGGCCGGGGGAATGCGGTTGCAGCTCAGATCGCTCTGCAGGCAGTTGGATCTTTTGCCGGCACTTTGATCTCGCTCTTTGGTCTGCACTTAGGTGTTTCATCACTATTCGTGGGGGCAGTTGTCGGGCAAGCGTGCTCTGTTTTGGTAGCCGTGGCGGCGCTGGGTGCTGAACCATGGCACGTACCTAGCCGTCGATGGTTATCGGTCCTTCGAGCCCACACTCTCACATCGCTTGTCGCGGGCTTCACGGGGGGATTCCGCAGCATCGGGGAGAATTCGGTGGTGGCGGCAAATCTCAGCATTTCTGCTGTCGGATATCTTGGCCATGCCCGGCTCTACTATGGGACGTTGCTCGCTGGCACCAATGCGGTTGCGGTTAATGTCTGGTCCGCCTCGCTGGCTGAGGCGCGGGATGGGCGGGGGCTTTTCACACTAACCAAGCGTGTGTGGATACCAATTCATATCCTGATTGCTCTATTCGGCGTGGCGTTCTCCTGCTTCGGTAAGGACTTCGTCTCCATACTGACGCATGACCGGTTGACTCCCGCTGCGGAGCTCGTGCCCTGGTTTGCGTTGCTTCTGCTGCTTCACATTTCAGGCAGAGTGCAAAATGCGACCCTCTATGCAAACAACGAGGCGAGAAACCTCACCAACGCGAGTTCGCTGATTTCGATTTGTTGCCTCGCCACGCTGCCGTTTGTCGTTGGTAAGGTGGCTGGGGTCGGCTGCAGCCTTGGGTTGGCGGGAGTCATTCTCGTCCTTCTCGCTGAAGCGGCTTTGTTCCGGGGTTACATTTACTGGAGGTCGATTGCTTTTCAGCGATTTCGGGGCTTTGACGATAGTCGGGTAGTCTGCGGGGGCGCTGTAATCATCCTAAGCTGGCTCTTCAACGAGTACATGGCGCCCTCGCTTGCGACAAGAATCGCTCTATGCATAGCGCTGTGCGCGGTCACAGGCGTCGTCGAACGAGAGCGCATTATCGACCTGTTTCGCGTTCTGCAAAGTCGATCTCAAGCAACGATCCAGAACATTTGAAGAGGGCAACTCGTGGCGAAATACGATATGGGAGCTCTCCGAGCCGCAGCAGAGACTGC
Source organism: Bradyrhizobium sp. UNPF46 (assembly GCF_006658625.1). Lineage (NCBI taxonomy): Bacteria > Pseudomonadati > Pseudomonadota > Alphaproteobacteria > Hyphomicrobiales > Nitrobacteraceae > Bradyrhizobium > Bradyrhizobium sp. UNPF46. The sequence continues at coordinate 24,885 of NZ_LFJB01000012.1, read as the reverse complement.
AGCGGCGCTTCTGCTCGAAGGTTATGTCGATCGATGGGTCGAGGGGGCGATTTTTCCCTGCGAGGTGGCATTTTTCCTGGCTCGTTGCATGACTGAGGACGTTTCGGTCGTCGTGGAATCCGGCCGGCAGGATGGCTACTCGACGGAAATTCTGGGTGATTGGGCCAGGCGCAATGGCCGCAAGCTTGTCTCGATAGATTTGGAGCAGGATCCGGCACGAGCCGCAGCTTGTCGCCGGCGTCTAGCGCATCTGCCAATTGAGCTTGTCAAAGGGAGTGCCTACGAAGAGTTCGGTCGTTGGGCGGATAGGCTGCGAGGCGCGCGGGTCGGTTTTCTAGTCGATGGTCCGAAGGGGTGGCCGGCTATTTCCATGATGGCTGCCGGTCTGGCCGAAAATGTTCGCCTGATGGCCATTCACAATCTGACGGTTGGGAGCGGAGAGCGAGCGTTCTTTGAGCAGTTCGGCACGGAGGTTTTCTACGAAACAGCGCTTGCTGAGCCTGGGCCTCGCTGGCGCGAGCTGCGTAAGCGTGAGATCGAAGTGGCGATCCGCGAAGGTGCTGCCCGGTCGTTGGAGATGTCCTCGCTCGGAGTTCTAGTGCTCGATTCAAAGCGTCGGGAGCGCATTCGTGGTGCTCTCCGGAAAGAGTTTGGTCTCCATCAGCCGAGGGTTGTCAGGGCCCTTTGGTCACTAGGAGCCTACCGCGCAACCACGAAGCTTTATGGCTTGTCTTACAGGCTTTTGGGACGCTAAGCATGCCAGCTGCCACATAAGGCTAGGAACCGAGGGGAACCGTCTCCGGATCTCTATAGATGCGCAGCTGAATGCGGTCTAATGCCTAGCTTCGCTTGATTGTGATGCAATAGTCCAGTATGTCGAGACTCTTCTCTGTTCATCTTTTGTTTCGAAAGCTTGCGCCATGACTGCCGGCCGCCAAATGCCTTATGTAATCGCGGAGATCGGATCCGTTCACGACGGTTCGTTCGGAAATGCGTGTCGTCTGCTAGAAGTGGCAGCCGATTGCGGCGCGGACGCGGTTAAGTTTCAGACCCACATCGCAGAAGCCGAGACGTTGTTGGATGCGCCTTCACCGTCGTATTTTTCAGCCGAGCCGCGTGCGGAGTATTTCAGGCGAACCGGCTTCTCGGTTGATCAATGGGGACGTCTGGCGGAACTAGCCAAGAAATGTAAGGTCGATTTCCTTTCATCTCCGTTTTCGCTTGAAGCGGTCGATATGCTGGAGCGTATCGGCGTTAGTGCTTACAAAATTCCTTCTGGTGAAGTGAGCAATTTGCCCTTGATGGAGTATATTGCTCGGACGAAGAAGCCTGTGTTGCTCTCATCCGGCATGAGCAACTGGTGCGAACTGGACGCCGCTGTTGCGGCACTTCGTTCGTCCTGCGCCGTGACCTTGCTCCAGTGCACTTCGGTCTACCCATGTCCTCCAGAGCAAGTCGGCCTTAACGTCATGCTGAAGATGCGTGAACGCTATGATGTTCCTGTCGGATTCTCGGACCATACGCTAGGCTTTGCTGCTGCGATCGCAGCCGTTGCGCTGGGAGCCACCGTGGTTGAGAAGCACTTCACCTTTTCGAAGCTGATGTATGGAAGTGATGCAAAGCACAGCATGGATCCAGACCAGTTCCGGCTTCTTTGCGATGAACTGAAATTCGCGGGACGCATGATCGCAGCTCCGGTGGAGAAGGATGACCTTTCTTCTGTGCTGGAGATGAAGCGGATCTTCGAGAAGAGCATTGTCGCTGCCGCGGACCTCGCCGAAGGGACAGAAATTCAGCAGCAACACCTCGCGTTCAAAAAGCCAGGAGACGGTATTCCCGCCGCCCGGTACCGGGAGTTTATAGGCCGACGCTTGGTGCGCTCCCTCCCGCAGGATCACAAGTTCGAAGAGGAGGACTTTGCGTGAGCAAGAAGAAGATCTGCGTAGTAGTCGGCTCCCGCGCGAATTACAGTTCCATCAAATCGGCTATGCGTGCCATACAGCAGCATCCAGCCCTCGAACTTCAATTGATCGTAGCTGCGTCGGCCGTGCTCGACCGCTACGGCTCTGTTGTCAACTTGATCGAAAAGGACGGCTTTATCCCGCATGCTCGCGTAACGATGCTGATCGAGGGAGAGACGCCGTCGACTATGGCTAAGTCCACAGGCCTCGGCCTGCTGGAACTGCCGACCCTCTTCGAGCAGCTGGCGCCGGAGGTGGTGTTGACAGTCGGAGATCGCTTCGAAACCATGGCGACCACGCTGGCAGCCGCGTACATGAATATACCTGTGGCCCACACCATGGGCGGCGAGGTGAGCGGCACCATCGACGAAAGCATTCGTCATGCGGTGACGAAGTTTGCGCACATTCACTTCCCCGCAAGTGAGGGAGCGCGGGAGCGCATCATCAAACTTGGTGAGCGGCCGGAACATGTGCACATGGTCGGCTGTCCGCGCATCGATTTAGTTGCCGAAATTCTGAAAAATCCGATCGCAAATATCTTCGACCGTCTTTTCGATGATGGTGTTGGTCAGCGCTTCTCGATCGACGAGCCGTTTGCGCTCATTTCCCAGCATCCGGTTACGACCGAGTATGGTGATGGTGAGGCGCAAATCACGATGACGTTGGAAGCAGTGCGTGACCAAGGCTTGGCGGCGGTTGTATTGTGGCCGAATGCCGATGCGGGCTCTGACGATATCTCGCGCGGTATCCGGAAGTGGCGCGAGCGGAAGCTTGACGATCGCATGCACTTTTTCAAGAACCTGCCCATCGATGTCTACGTTAATCTCATGCACTCGACGGCATGCCTCGTCGGAAATTCGAGCAGCGGGATTCGAGAGGGGGCGTACATCGGCACGCCCGTCGTGAATATCGGTTCCCGGCAGAACATGCGCGATCGCGGTGATAACGTAATCGAAGTAAGCTATGACAAGCGGGAAATCTCAAGAGCCATTGCAAAGCAAGTCGAGCACGGCCGCTACGCGATGAATCCGATCTATGGCGACGGTACAGCTGGTCCCAAGATTGCTAACGTCCTTGCCGCCGAGAGGGTCGCAGTCCAAAAATGCATCACATATTGAGCCTGAGACGCCTCGGCCAAGACGAGGCTGATGCCAAATGACCCTCGTGGCCCTCATACCTGCGCGAGGTGGTTCGAAAGGCATTCCCCGTAAGAACCTTGCGCTATGCGGCGGACGTTCTTTGCTGGATTGGACTGCCGAGGCCGCGTTGCATTCTGGCGTCGTCGATCGCGCGGTACTATCAACGGATGACCAGGACATCGCCGAGACCGGCCGGGCGCTGGGTCTCGAAGTGCCATTTCTCAGACCTCTGGACCTGGCTGGAGACGCTGCCTCAATGTTGGGGGTCATGCAGCATTGTCTTGCCGAGTTGACTCGGGCGGGCGAGACGATCGAGGCGATCGTGCTGTTGCAGCCGACATCACCGTTTCGCCGTGCGCACCACGTGCGTGAGAGTATCGCAAAGTTCCGCGAAAACCAGGCTCAGTCGCTGGTGAGCGTGGTGCGTGTACCGCATCGCTTCGTTCCCGAAGGACAGATGCGGGAGAAGGATGGGTTTCTATCACCATATTTCGGGGGAGGCATCGGAAGGACCACGCGGCAAGAAAAGGAACTTCTATTCGCCCGAAATGGTCCGGCTGTGCTGATTGTCCGCAGTTCAGTTCTCGACGCCGGCCTGCTCTATGGGGATTCTATCGTCGGGTACGAAATGGACGAGTTGTCGTCCCTCGATATCGATACGCCGGAAGAGCTTAGGCTCGCCGATCATCTGCTACGGACTGGCTACGTCCGATGAACGCAATCGTGCGATATCTGCGCCGTAGTCCGTTTGCCGGCGGGCTTGCCGATCTTAGAGAGCGGATGGCGAATGCCAGCGAATATCGGCGACTCCGAGATGAGGCCGAACGTACGTTTGCCGAAATGGCCTTCGCGCGCGAGCTGCCGGCGCCTCGGCCCGGCGCACCGACGGTGTTGGTCTTGAGCATGACCAACAACACCTACACGGCAAAATTGGAATGCATGCAGGCCCTGGCTTTTCGACGAAGGGGCTGGCGCATCAAGGTTCTGACATCCAGCATCTATACTCACGCCAAGCGCCTCTATCAGGCGTATGGTATCGTTGATCTTCTTCCCTTCGAGAAGTTGGTCAACGTCAAGGACGCGAGGGCGGCGGCGATCGCCGAGGCCCAGCGGCGCAGCAACATGTCGATGGATTTCCAATCGGTCATGGAGTGGCGGTACAGAGACGCATGGATCGGACCGCAGTTGCTATCGTCTGTATCGCGAGGGGGGTTCGATGGAGCGCCGGATCCGCGAAAGCCTGAAATTCGCGAAGCAATAATCGAGAAGCTTAAGCAATCCGTTGGATTCGTGCACGCCGCTGAAAGATGTCTGGCCGAGCTCGAGCCTTCGCTGATCCTCGTCAATGAACCAAACTATCATACGCTGGGGCCGTTCGTCGACGTCGCGATCAAGAAGGGTATTCCGACAGTTCACTTCACCCAGCCTTCACGCGAAGATGCGCTCGTGCATAAGAAGCTCACTAAGGAAACGCGTCGTATCCATCCTAACTCGATTACGCCCGAGACTCTTGAGTGGCTTCTGAGGGAGCCTTGGGGGGGCCAACAGGAATCAGAACTTGATGACGAGTTCAGGAAGCGTTACGGAGGCGTCTGGAAAGTGCAAGCGCGCAATCAGCCGGGGACGGTTGATGTCGCGGATGCCGAAATCCGGCAGGAACTGGGGCTTGATCAGAAGCCCGTAGCGGTGCTGTTCTCGCATGTGCTTTGGGACGCGAATCTGTTCTATGGAAAAGACCTATTCGAGAACTATGGCGACTGGTTTGCCCAGACCGTAAAAGCTGCCGCCGCCAATCCGCGGGTCAACTGGATTATAAAGCTGCATCCTGCGAATATTTGGAAGCGTAGACTCTCCGGAGTTTCGGGCGAATATGGCGAGTTAAGTATTATCCGCGAGAGCGTTGGCGACTTACCGCCCCATGTGAAGTTGATTTTGGCTGACACGCGTTACAGCACACTTTCGTTATTCCGAATGGCTAGCGTCGGGATTACAGTCCGGGGCAGTATTGGGTACGAGCTGCCGTGTTTCGGTGTACCGGTGATAACTGCAGGAACAGGGCGCTATTCAGGCTTCGGCTTCACCGAAGAACATTCGTCTCGCGAGAGCTATCTGGGCGCACTCAGCGAGCTTGAAGACGTGCCGCGGCTCACCCCCGCGAAAGTGCACCTTGCGCGAGTCCACGCTCATGCGCTGTTCGTCAGGCGTCCCTGGGTCTATAAAAGCTTCAAAACGGAGATTGGACCAAATGTCCTTGACCCCCTGTTTCAGAATCTGGTGCCGGTCGTCGCAAGCGATGCAGATATCGGACGCAATGGCGATCTTGATGAATTCGCGCGCTGGGCCGAGAACTCCGAAGAGATAGATTATTTGGCTTCTCGGATCGGTCAAGATTAACTCCACGAGTGAGTATTCAGGATATGGTCTCTCTACCTCCACCGAAAATGCTGGTCTGGGATGAGACGACACTGTCTCGCTTCTGGGCGTTTCATTCGCAGTTTAGCGAGAACTACTTTAGCCATCAGAAGGGCAAGAGTCTTGTCGCATATGCGAAGCGTCAGCTTCCCGATGGGGCAACTGTGCTCGACTATGGCTGCGGTCCGGGTCACCTGCTGCCGCATTTGCTTGATGCTGGATTTGTGGTGCAAGGAGCCGATATCAGCCGCGACACCATGGGATCAGCTGTTTCACTCAGCGGCCGGAAGAATTTCTTGGGATTTTTGACGATCGATGAACTCCTGGCGGAAGGTACAAAGTTCGACGCAGTCTTTCTGATAGAAGTGGTTGAGCATTTGGATGATCACTGGCTTGCCAAGAGCCTCGATCAGGTGCATGCCCTTCTAAAGAAGGGCGGCATCTTGTTTGTCACAACGCCGAACGAGGAGAATCTCGAGGACAACATGGTGTATTGTCCGGCTTCGAACACGATCTTCCATCGTTGGCAGCACGTGAGGAGCTGGTCTGCATCCAGCCTCTCCGCCGCTCTGGTTGCGCATCGGTTCCAAGTCGTCAAGACCGAGACGCGGACATTTGAAGCCGGCAGGCCGAGCGCCGTTTCCTACTTGCGTTATTTTACTTCGAGGATTGCGACTCGGCTCCGAAGGGCACAATCTCTCATCGCAGTCGCACGCGCCTGACATGGCGCCCGATCGACTCTGCGTCGTTCATCTGGCCCAATCTGACAGTGAGGGCGGAGCGAATAAGGCTGCGTATCGCCTTCACAACAGTCTTCTGCGTGCTGGAATGGAGTCAATCTTCCATTGTGGACGTAAGCATCTCGATGATCCCTCCGTCGTACCGGCGCACTTGCTGGGAGTCGGGGATTTCGTCAGCGATGTCGTGGCCTATCTCAATGCGAGCGGTCTTCGGCGATATCGAGATCGAAGCGGTGCACCGTTTTCGCTGATGCGATTCAGCTATGGTCGCTTGGATTCGGAGCTGTTGTCGCGGGCCGACGTGGTGTGCCTTCATTGGATTGCCGGTGGGTTCCTAAGAGCGCGTCAGCTTCAGGCGATTAGGAAGCCGATGGTCTGGAGGCTGTCGGATGCATGGCCATTCAGCGGTGGGTGTCACTATCCAGGTAGCTGCGTGGGGTTCGAGCGGGCATGTGGATGCTGCCCGCAACTTGGCAGCAGGTCCGACAATGATATTTCTCGATCGGGAATCCTCTCGCGTGAGGTCGGATTTCGCAACCTAGATCTGACCGTAGTTGCGCCGAGCCGCTGGATCGCCGATCTGGCGCGGCGCTCGCACCTGTTCGGAAAGCTGCGCGTTGAGCACATTCCGACCGGCGTGGACCTTAACGTATTCTACCCTCGTGACCGATCGACGGCGCGAGCTCAGCTCAATTTGCCGATCGAAGGGGATCTCCTTGCGTTCGGCGCGCTTGGAGCAACGACGGACCCTCGAAAGGGGTATGCTCAGCTTCGCGCCGCGCTGGAAAGGCTTGCTGCAACGAGTGATCTTCAATTGACGCTTGTCACATTTGGTAGTGATGAGGCGAACCGATCGGCGCAGATCTCGCGATTTCCGGTGCGTCATTTAGGGCCAATCGACGATCACGTCTCCCTGGCGAACGTCTACTCAGCCGCTGACGCCCTTGTCGCGCCATCACTTGAGGATAATCTGCCGAACGTCGTGCTGGAAGCCCTTGCGTGCGGAACGCCGGTGGTGGGATTTGCTGCCGGCGGAATTCCGGATGCGGTTGAACACCAGAGCCATGGATATCTCGCCCCAATAGGTGCTAGCGAGGAGCTTGCGCGGGGCATCGCCTACATTCTCAATCGAGTCGGGGACGGCAAGATGGGCGCGAATGCCGCCGCCTTCGCTCGGCGTAATTTTGATTTGCTGAAAAGTGGGGAACGCTATGTCGAGCTTTTTCGAGAATTAGCGGCACGGGCTCGGCCTGACCTCTCCGACGTTGGAAAAGGCTAACCGTGGATCTTTCATCGGATACCGCCGAAATCGCCGGTTCGTGATTATGCGGCGAGTGGCCGTTCCAATCTCTGAACTATTACAAGGATGCCGTTACGCACATGACAACCTCAGTAGCGCACGTATTGCGGACTTACGGCGTGAGCGGCGGCGAACGGCAGCTCGCGCAGCTCTTCGCTGCCGAAGCCGGCTCGGTTTACGAAAATACCTTCTATTCGCTCTATGACAATCCGAGCTGCGCGGAATATTTCGCGCGCATCAATGGATTGAAGCTGAGGACGGTGCTCGGATTTCGTGCATCGGCTTTCCCTAGCCTGGCTACGGAGCTTGCGCTTCTTGCTCTGCTCGCGCCGATATTGCAGTTGCGGATGCTGATTATGATAGGTTCGAGAGATCACCGCATCTGTGTGGTTCACGGCTTGCAGGCTGCTGTGGCTTGCTGGTTGGCAGCTTGCCTTCTGCGTCATGTCCGTTTCGTTTACATCCATCGTGGAACGAAGTCGCGCGCAGGATCGCATCCTATTTTCAAGATCTTGTACTGGCCGTATGAAATCATCGCAGGCGTATCCATTGCATCCGCAGAGTCGCTGAGGCCTCTTGCCGGGAAGCGCAAAGTTGTGGCTCTCGAGAATGGCATCGATTTGGAGCAGTTACGTGAAATTGCCAAGGGATGCGGAGAGCGGCGTTCGGACGATTCACTGAGACTTATTTCATCTGCCAGGCTGATTAAGGACAAGGAGCACGCATTTCTACTCGATGTTTTCGTACAGCTGCTTCAACGCTGGCCAAATCTTGAGTTTGTCATTGCGGGTGAAGGGCCGGAGCGCCGCAATCTGATGGAATGCGCTCAGCAACGTGGAGTAGCGAGCAAAGTACATCTGATTGGTCACGTTAAGGATATCGTCTGTCGTATGGTCGACAGTGACATCTTCGTGCATGCGTCTCGAATGGAGGGAATGAGTAACTCGGTCCTTGAGGCAATGGCATTGGGGTTGCCGAGCGTCGTTGTGGATGCCCCCGGCGTGAGCGAATGCCATCGGGACAGTGAGACAGGCTTCGTAGTTCCGAGGGACACCGACTTGATGGCAGCCAAATTAGCAATGTTGATCAGCGATCGGGATCTTCGCTCCATCATGGGAGAGAAGGCAAGGCAGCGCGCTCAAAATAAATATTCAATTGCCGCGAATCGCGACCGGTATCATTCGCTTTATCGTGAGCTGTTGGAGAGTTGATGCGATGTGCGGTCTGCTCGGCGGGATATGGCGGGACGGAGCTGGGGTAGGTGAGGCGGCGGCCCGCGGGGCGCTCCATTGGTTGACCCATCGCGGCCCAGATGCCGAGGGGATCGAACTTCATGACGGAGTGTTTCTCGGACACCGCAGGTTGAGCATCATCGATCTTGATCCGCGCTCCAATCAGCCGATGCGAAGTGGTGCGATGTCCATAATCTATAATGGGGAGATCTACAACTATCGGGAAGTGAGAGACGCACTTCGGGAGCGGGGCGTATCATTCTCGACTAATTCCGACACCGAAGTCCTGCTCAAGGCCTTCGCGCTTGACGGCATCTCCTGCCTGGAGCGCCTCGAGGGAATGTTCGCATTCGCCATCTGGGATTCGCAATTGCGGAAGCTAGTCCTGGCGCGCGACAAGTTTGGCGAGAAGCCGCTTCAGTATTTCCATGATGATTCACTCTTTGCTTTCGGATCGGAGTTTCGCGCGGTCGAAGCGCTTGCAGGTCCCCAACGTCTGCAGGTCGACAGTTCCGCATTGCCGCTGTACTTTCGCTTTTCGTATCTTCCTGCGCCGGCGGCGCCGTTCGCGGGTGCCCATCAGCTCGAGCCCGGCTGCTGGCTCGAACTCGATGTCGACCGTTGGGAGAGCAGGAAAAGTCGCTACTACGATCTTCCGGTCCGCCTGACGCGCTTGCGGTCAAAATCATCTCCATCTTTCGAGAGCGCAAAGCTCCAGTTGAGAAAACGCCTGACAAAAGCGGTTGAAGATCGGATCCTTGCCTCCGATGTTCCGGTCTCGGTTTTCTTGAGTGGCGGTCTTGATTCGTCAGTTATAGCGAGTCTTGCGAGCCAGACTGGTGCGCATAATGTGACGGCTTATTCAGTCGCGTTCCCGAACGATCCTGAATTCGACGAAAGCGGCTATGCGCGTTTGGTCGCGGATCGCTATCCGAATCTCGACCACCAGATTATTAACGTAACAGAGGACGCACTTGCCCACTTTACGGACCAGACCCTTGCTCTTCTTGGTGAACCGTATGGAGACGCGTCGTTGATTCCGACCGCGTTCGTCTGCTCGCACGTTCGGGAGAAGGTGGTTCTCGGAGGCGACGGCGCAGACGAAATCTTTGCTGGCTACGGGACATACTCGGCGATGCAGTGGAGTGCTCGCATGCCATTTTGGCTTAAGGCGGTGCTCACGCGCATTCCCACGGTCAGCAATCCTGTTGCAATCGGAAATCCACTGCTCCGCGGAGCTGCCTTGTTTCACAAGCACCTTCGCTGCTCCGCCACGGAAGAGTACCTTGCATGGCGCTCCTATGCGAATTCCGCGCAACTCGAAGCACTGGGAGTGCCGGAGCGCTCCGGTGACAAGCTGCCAATCCGTAGCCGTCGTATACGTTCTCTGCGCGATCTCTTGGTGACGGACATCGAATTCAACCTGCCCGCTGATATGCTCAAGAAGGTTGATCTGGCGAGTATGCAGCACAGTCTAGAGGTCCGCCTTCCGTATCTAGATTCTGGGCTTGTCGAATTCGTCTTAAATCTGCCCGCAAGCTATCTGATCGCCAATGGTCGACGTAAGCATCTGCTCCGGGAAGCGTTCCGGGACCTGCTTCCTCCTGAAATCGTCGGGCGCCGAAAGCAGGGCTTCTTGTTGCCAATTCGCAAGTGGATGAAGGATGGGCGAATGCGGGACGAGCTCTTGGAACTTTCAGCGGTTCAAAGTGCCTTGAATCCAGCCGCAATAAGACATTTCGCCGACCGCCATCAGGCTGGAACTGAAGATTTGTCCGCTCTGCTTTGGTCTTGCTACGTTTACTTGAAATGGCTGCGCAGGCCGCGACTTCTCGATGTCGAATTTAGCGGGTAAGGCCATGACCGGGCGAGATCGCGAAGACGCTCCCGGGCACTTCGTGCCTTCTACAGTTCGATCAGCGCTTTCTTTCCTTCGGCCGGCGTTGTCCGCTAGCCTCGGCGAGAAGCTGGCTCTCACGATTTGGCTCTTCTTCGTCAGTGCATCTTGGGCTGTTGTGCGCTCGAGCTTTGTTGTGAGGTCGACTTCGGGCGAGATCCTCGAGAATGCAGTGCCCCTCTGGATCAGGTTGGCTTTCTTTGCGGTCTTTGCAATTTCGTCGTTGTCGTTCTTCCTGCTTCGGAAAGATCGGTTCTGGCTGCTCGGACTAGGTTCCACTGTAGGGGTGTTACCTGAAGTTCCTACACTGCCCTTCGTGCGAGACGGCGCCCACTTTCTGATAGTTCTGAGCGCGGTGGCAGTGCTGCTGTATTGGATTGCGTTTCGCCCGAAGGAACGAGCTCCGGCGTTTGCACGCATTTACGCTGCCTATCTCGTCGTCTGTGCGGCTTCCACGCTGGTCAATTTCCTGCTGTTTCAAAACATCTGGCAATTGAAGATGGGTGTGTCCTTTCTGCTCTTTTTCTCGATGCTCGCCATTTTGATCCTGGGAGTTAGCTCCTGCGGCAAGGGGCGTTGGGAGGTGGTCGATGGCTTGGTCGATGGCTTAGCATGGGGAGCGATCGGGCAGTGCGTGATAGCGGTCCTGGCACTACCGCTTCTGTTCATTTTGCCGTTTCAGGAAGGAAACGACACAGTCTTTGGTCTGGCATTCTATGACCGCTACAAGTCGACCATGCCAGGACCGGTCAATCTCGGGATGTTTTTCGTCGCAGTCATGCCGGTGGTGCTTCTCTGGATGCGCAGCGGAAGCAATCCGATCAGGACGCAAGTTGGCTGGGTCTATCTTCAATTGGCACCTTGGCTTGTCGTCATCACCGGAAGCCGTACGGCCCGGATTGTCATGATTGGTATTCTCCTCAGCTTTTTTCTAAAGTCGACAACGCGAAGGAACGCTCTGCTGATACTACCTTCCACAGTAGCGGCGTTCTATCTAGGCTTTTACTTCGAATCCTTCCCGGCAGCGATACGTGCGCTGCTTGGAGATAGCAATGCCGCAGCTCTCAGCATCAAGGGGCGATTTTTCGACGTAAGTGATCGATCAGGCCTGATCCAATCGGCCATAGACGCCCTTCCACTCCTGGGACAGAATTCGATCAACGTGGCGGCGGCACTGTACGATTCTGCGAGGGCCAGTTCCTTTTGGGTGCCTCCGCTTGCGAATGTCTTGCCTCCAGAACTTCTGGTCGTGCTGAACACGCTATTTGGTTATGGCGCTGGCGTCGGGGGCTATGTGCGAAGCGGGTTCCCGTCGCCGCACACGACAATTCTAAATCTCCTGATTGACTCCGGCGTTCTGGGTGGCGTGCTTTGCTGCGCGTTCTTTATTTGGCTTGCTTTGCGACTCTTCGTGCGATCATTTTCGAGGTCTGACCCAAACGCAATCACAATCTGGCTTTGCCTGTTAAGCTACGGTGCGGCATCGGTCGCAAACGGCACCTATGTTCCCCAATGGTGGGGATATTACTCCGTTGTCCTGATCCTGGCCTCTGCAGCAGCAGGAGGTTCACCGGCGAAGCGTTCGTACAAAGAGATGTCGGAGCGTGGCCGCCCAGCTGATCTGAGCAAGACGTACGACGTCCGGTTGATCACGGCAGCTGAAAGCAGGCCGGTCAAACGCCAATTGGATAGAAAATGATGTCAGACGGCGACCAGAAAGTTCCAGCGGCTGCCCATGTCGAGGGCGGACGCGAGCCGTTTTTATCAATTGTAACAGCGACTTACAACAGTGTTAGCACTGTGCGCGATACGTTGGAGAGTGTGCGAAAGCAAACGTTTCAGGATTTCGAGCACATCGTTGTTGATGGAGGATCGACGGATGGCACGATTGACGTTCTCAAAGAATATGGTCCCGCCATTCGATGGATATCCGAACCCGATCGCGGCATCTACGATGCAATGAACAAAGGCATCGCGATGTCTCGTGGGCATTGGATCCATCTGTTGAATTCGGATGACTTTTATGCTTCCAACGATGTGTTAGGCCGAATTGTCCCCAAGTTACTTCCTAATGCGCTCAACTATGCCGATCTAATTCGGTTGAATGCCGATGGGAGCCGATTCAGTCAGAGTTATCGGTACCGGAAGTGGCCGTTGTATCTCTCTGCCTTTCTTCCGCACCCGTCCTTGCTGGTCTCGGCAGAACAGTACCGGCTGGCCGGGCTCTATGACGCGAGTTTTCGAATTGCGGCTGATCATGACCTCATTTTGCGTCTTCTTGACCGCTACCCGCCAAACCATATCGAGGTCGAAATGACGGTGATGCGGCAGTCCGGCGTTTCGGCGACCAATCTAGATCTCACAATGGATGAATTTGGCCGGGTCTTGCGGAAGCATAATGTGCCGATTATCCTTATTGAACTTGTGATGGGCATCCGCCGAATCTGGTGGAAAATGAGGTCCTATAAGCGGTCTAACTGAGCGTCTGCAGCCGCGCTGGACCGGGCCCAGTTCGTCGATTGCAATTCGAAGCTCTTCATCGACACGAGCCCTGGGGTCGAATATTGAGACCCCGCAAACCTAGGTCTATGGCTTAAAGCTCGGGGGTCACAACCATTCTTTGGGGGTTGCCTAACTTGCTTTTCGCAGCTCGCGTTTTGGTGGTATAATATTATGGCAATCGAAGCATCGTCGGCGCTCTTGGAGGCAGTGGAACCCAAGCCCAGGACACCAACGCCTCGCAAGGTGCTTATCTGGCATTGGGGGAGACGCGGCGGCGGCGTAAGGTATACTTATGAGTTGGTGCGAGAGCTTAGAAAGCGTCCGGAGCTCGAGCTGCATTTGTCGCTTTCGCGGCAAGGGGAGATCGTTGCCGATTTCGACGCGCTCGGATTGCCGGGCTATCACGTTGATACCTATACGAATGTCTCGTCAGCCATTCTTGCATTGCTACGCGTGCCGATCGTACGACGTCGTTTTTGGCGCTATATTCAAAAGCATAACATCTCCGTGGTGGTGTGCACCATGAGCCATTTGTGGAATGTTCCGGTCTTGTGGCGCAGACCCCGAGACGTTGCTTACGTATTCGTTTTGCATGATCCAAAGCCGCACGCCGGGGACGACATCGCCATTCGCAAATGGATGCTCGACACCGAAATCGCCGCAAGCGACGGCATCGTTGCTCTGACGGAGTACACGCAGAAGTCGGTTACGACGAACAACAGTTTTCCTACCGAACGGGTCTGGACCGCCCCGCTGGGGGTCTTCCCCTATGCCGAAACTCGAAGCCCGGCTCCCATGCCAACCGGACGTAAGATCCAGCTGCTCTTTTTCGGACGCCTGTTGCCGTACAAAGGACTGGATATCCTTCTTGACGCCTACAAAATCATGAAGCGCGAGGGCAAGGATGTCGGGCTTCGCATCATCGGTCCAGGAGATATCGAGCCGTATCGGGCGCAGATCGCCGGGCTTGAGGACGTCTTCGTTGATAATCGATGGATACCCGAAGAGGATGTCGGTGCGGCCTTCGAGGGAATCGATATCGTCGTTGCGCCATATCGCGGCGCGAGCCAGTCCGCCGTGCTCGCGACGTCAGGCGCGGCCGGAATTCCGGCCGTCGTGACTCCCGTCGGAGGGCTTGCCGAGCAGGTCCTGCATGAGCAAACCGGTCTGGTCGCCGCAGACGCGACGCCTGCCGCGCTTGCTGCCGCGCTCGGCCGGCTCGTAGATGACGAGGCCTTGCGGCTGCGTTATGGGGCGGCGGCGAAGGTTCACGCCATGAGCGAGTTGTCGTGGTCTGCCATCGCTGCGAAGTTCGCGTCGATCCTTACGTCGATCACCCCACGCCAGAAATCCGAAACGCAATAATGTGTGGTATCATTGGTATTGTGGGGAGTAAGGCAGGCCGGATCGATCGCCAGGTTCTTCGCCGGATGACCGATGCGCTTGCTCATCGCGGACCGAATGGCGACGGCCACTGGATCAGCGAGGACGGCGGCGCCGGATTTGGCCATCGTAGGCTTTCGATCATCGATCTGTCATCCGCCGGAGCGCAGCCGATGGTTTCGGCGTCCGGCCGTTATGCGCTGACGTACAACGGCGAAGTCTACAATTACCGAGACCTGCGCCGCGAGCTTGAGGCCAAGGGCCATCAATTCAATGGTCACTCGGATACCGAGGTCGTCATTGCGGGCTTTGAGCATTGGGGCATCGATGAGACGATCTCGCGGTGTGCCGGCATGTTTGCGCTCGCCGTCTGGGACGAGCGCGAACGCACGCTTGTGCTCGCGCGCGATCGGCTCGGCATCAAGCCGCTGTACTATCGCGTTGCGAACGGAACGCTTATCTTTGCGTCGGAGCTGCGCCCGATCGTGGTGCAGTGCGGAGAGCTTCCTCCGGTTTCACTGGCGGCTTTGTCCGAATACTTGCGCCTCGGTTACGTTCCGGCGCCCTTCAGCATTTTCGAGGGCGTGTACAAGTTGCCCGCCGCGACCACCCTCAGATTTCGCGAGGGTCATGCGAGCGAGCCGATAGCCTATTGGTCGATTCCGGAGGTCGTCGCGCGCGGCATGTCGAGGCAGCGGTCGAACGAAGAGGAGGTGCTGGAAGAGCTGGACCAGCGCCTGCGCAGCATCGTTGCCGAGCACATGATCTCCGACGTGCCGCTGGGGGCGTTCCTGTCCGGCGGCATCGATTCCAGTTCGGTCACCGCGATCATGCAGGCCGTTGGTGGGACGGCCACCAAGACATTCTCGATCGGTTTTCACGATCCAAGCTACAACGAAGCCAAGCATGCCGCCGACGTCGCGAAGCATCTTCAGACCGACCACACCGAGCTTTACGTCTCGGATGCCGATGCGATGGCCGTCATTCCCTCGCTCCCCGATATCTATGATGAGCCCTTTGCGGATATCTCGCAGATACCGACATTTCTTGTCTCGAAACTCGCGCGACAGCAGGTAACGGTTGCGCTGTCCGGTGATGGTGGCGACGAACTGTTCGGCGGCTACAACCGCTATTTGTTCGTCTCCGACTATTGGAAACGTCTGACCAGGATTCCCCATACGTTGCGCCGCATGGCCGCGTCCGGTTTGTCCTCGGCTTCGCCTGCCAGCTGGGACGCAGCTTTTCGCGCGCTGAGCTACGTCCTGCCGCCACATCTGCAGCCCGCGCTGCCGGGGCAGAAGATCCATAAGGTCGCGTCCGTGCTGGCATCCTCAACCTTGCACGAACTGCAGAGCAGGTTGGTGTCGCAATGGGCAAATCCCGAAACCGTGTTGGTCTCGTCGGACGGCGTCGCTCTTGCAAGACCTGCGCCCCTGGCGCTGGCGCCCGACCTTCCTGCGACCGCGGAGCAAATGGCCTGGGACACATCGACATATCTCGTGGACGACATCCTGACCAAGGTCGATCGGGCAAGCATGCGTGTTGGGCTCGAGGCGCGCGTGCCGCTCCTGGATCACCGCATGGTCGAATTCGCCTGGGAGATTCCCATCTCCTTGAAGTTCAGGAATCATTCCGGAAAATACATTCTTCGGCGTTTGCTGGAGCGGTATGTGCCGCGTGAGCTGTTCGAGCGCCCGAAGATGGGCTTCGGCATACCGATCGATAGCTGGTTGCGTGGTCCGCTGAAGGGCTGGGCATTGGATTGGCTGTCCTCTGGCAATGACGAGTTTTTCGATCGCCAAGCCATCGGCGATAACTGGCAGCAACATCAGATCGGCCGGGTGAACCGCGGTGGCCAGCTTTGGACCGTGCTGATGTTCGATCTGTGGCTTGAGCGGGCAAGGCGATGGGTCTGAGTTCCTGCGTGCCGTGGTGGGCCAAGCTGGGCATCAAGCTTGGGCTTGCGCGCCTGCCTGTCCCTTACGCCCTCTGGAAACGCATTGGACTGTTCCGCCATGGCGAGATGATGGTTCCGGACCGTGCAATCTCCGCGTTCGAGAGCCATTTCCAGTCCGCCGTGCAGCACGGACAACTTCCTGCAAAGTTTCGTTCTCTCGAGCTTGGACCGGGAGACTCGGTCCTGTCGGGCTTCGTCGCCCGCGCGTTCGGTGCCGAAAAGGCGTGGCTAGCGGATGCAGGGCCTTTCGCTGAAACCGACATCGCTGGATGCCGCACACTTCTCGAGTTGCTTGCCTCGCGCGGGCGGGCCATTGCGCCGCTGAAGTCGGCGACCCTTCCGGACGCGATGCAGGAGTACGATGTCGTTTATCTGACGGAAGGCACGAGCTCGCTCAAGACAATCCCTGACCAGTCGATCGATTTCGCCTGGTCCCAGGTCGTGCTCGAGCACATCTACCGCGACGAGTTTCCGGCCCTCATGAAGGAATTGCGCAGGGTCGTGGCCCTCAACGGGATCGGTGTTCACAGCATCGATTTCCGCGATCATCTTGGGGGCGGCCTGAACAATCTGCGCTTTGGAGATGAAGTCTGGGAGACCCAGGCATTCCGGACCTCAGGCTTCTACACCAATCGCATCCGTCCGCGGGAAATGATCGACATGATGAAGGCGGCCGGCTTCAGCGTCGAGGTTATCTCCGAGCAGCGATGGCCAGAACTGCCGCTGGCTCGTGATCGGATGGCACCGCAATTTCGGCCGTTTGCCGATGAGGACTTCATGGTTTGCGAAATCCGCGTGATCATGAGGCCAGTGTGAGGGAGGCGTCCGTTCTCGATCGGAAGCGGTTGCTGTTCGTCGTGACAGAGGACTGGTACTTTGTCTCCCACCGCCTGCCGATCGCCCGGGCGGCGTCGGCCGCCGGCTACGAGGTATTCGTGGCAACGCGACTTGGCGAGAAGGCCGATGCCATCGTACGCGAAGGATTCATTCCCATCGGCCTGAAGCGCATGCGGCGCTCCGGCCGAAATCCGTTCCGCGAACTGGCGAGCATCGCTGAACTGGTGACGCTCTACCGAAGCTATCGCCCGAGCATCGTTCATCATGTGGCGATGAAGCCTGTCCTGTACGGTTCGATCGCGGCACGGCTTGTGGGCGTGGCCGCAATTGTCAATAACCTGGCGGGATTGGGCTTCGTGTTCTCGTCGAAGGCGGTCTATGCGCAGACCCTTCGCCGCCTGATCGCTCCGCTATTAAGGTATGCGTTGAACCAGCGGCAGGCGTTGACAATTGTCCAGAACAGGGATGACGCGCGGGTATTGGCCGATGACATCGGCGTCGCACCGGAGAAGATACGCCTCGTAAAGGGATCGGGGGTCGATCTCGCGCAGTTCTCCGAAATGCGTCGGGAGAGTGCTCCACCCACCGTGCTCCTGGCGTCCCGGATGATCAAGGAGAAGGGGGTCGAGGATTTCGTGCGGGCCGCAGCTCAGCTGCGGAAGAAGAACGTGGCTGCAAGGTTCGTCCTTGCGGGCGCGCCCGACCCCGAAAACCCGCACTCCATTCCTCAAGCCGTTCTCAGGCGATTCCACGAAGATGGACTGGTTGAGTGGTGGGGACATCGCGACAACATCCCCGAGATAATCCGTGAGGCGGCGATCGTGTGTCTGCCGACCACGTACGGGGAGGGGGTTCCCAAGACCCTGATCGAAGCAGCCGCGGGCGAGTGCCCCATCGTCACCTATGACGTGCCGGGCTGCCGGGAGATCGTGACGGATGGTGCCAATGGTATGCTCGTCCCGGCAGGAGACGTCGGCCGGCTCGCCCAGGCCATCGAGCAACTGCTGGCGGACCCGGAGCAACGAAGGCGTATGGGAGCGCAAGGCCGAAAACTCGTTCAGGCGGAGTTTTCCCAGGAAATCGTCGTTGCCCAGACGCTTGCGATCTATTCCGAGCTTCTGACGCAATGAAAGTCCTGGTCGTCGGCGCTTCAGGGTTTGTTGGCGGGCATCTGGTCCGTCGGCTCGCCGCCGACGGAATTCCCTTCCGCGCTGCCGTCCATCGCAATCGCGGCGACCTGCCGGGCGTGACCGATGTTGCCGAGAATGTTGATCTCGAAGGCCCTTTCGATTGGACATCTGCGGTCGCTGGATGTGACACCATCGCGCATCTGGGTGCCCGGGTGCATGTGATGCGCGAAAGTAGTGCAAATGCACTGGATGCATATCGTCGTGTCAATGTGGACGGGACTTTGTGTCTTGCACGTAAGGCCGCCGCTGCCGGCGTTCGCCGCTTCGTGTTTCTCAGCTCGGTCAAAGTATGCGGCGAATCCACAGCTCCCGACGCGCCTTTCGTTGAATCAGCAACGCCGCACCCGCAAGACCCCTACGGATTGTCGAAGCTCGAAGCCGAAACTGGCTTGCTTGAGCTCGGCCGCGAGAGGGGCATGCAGGTCGTCGTCCTGCGTCCGCCCCTGATCTATGGACCGGGCGTGCGTGCGAATTTTCTATCGATGATGCGTTGGTTGCGGCGCGGAGTCCCGCTGCCGCTTGGCAGCATCGAAAATCGGCGCAGTCTGATCGGTGTTGGCAATATGGTCGATTTGATCTGCGCCTGCTTGCGGCACCCTGCGGCGGCCGGAGAAGTCTTTATGGCCAGCGATGGTGAAGACCTGTCGACACCAGAACTTTTGAAAAGGCTGGCGGTGGCCCTCGAGACCAAGGCCCGCCTGCTACCCGTTCCCGTTAGTCTATTGGGCAGCGCGTTCGCATTAGCAGGCCAGCGGGCGCTGGCGCAGCGGCTCTGCCTCTCGCTTTGCGTCGACAATCGGAAGGCCCGCAAGATGCTTGGCTGGCAACCGCCTTTCAGTGTCGATGAGGAATTGCGGCGCACCGCGCGAGCGTTTCTGCAATCTCACTAGATAGGTGATAGGCTCGGGAAGCGCTATGGCCTTGCCCCCGCTGCACGGCGATACTCGAGTTCGCCGTCTGCCAGCAGCCTGACGACGTCCTTCATGAAGACCTTTGCTTCCCAGCCGAGGATCCGTCTCGCTTTGGCGGGGTTGGCCGAATTGCACTTCAGGTCGATCGGACGAAGCAGGCTTTCGTCGAAGTCGATATGCTTTTGCCAATCGAGTCCGAAATAGCTGAATGCCTCGCGAACGAAGCTCTCGAGCGTATTGGTTTGTCCTGTTGCGATCACGAAATCTTCGGGGGCATCGGCCTGGAGCATCATCGCCATGGCTTCAACATATTCCGGCGCCCAGCCGAAGTCCCGGGAGATATTCAGGTTCCCAATTCGCAGGTTGTCCGTCTTCCTCTCGGCAATATCGGCGGCGCCTGACACGATCTTTCGCGTGACAAAGCGCTGCGGACGCAATGGCGAGTCGTGGTTGAACAGGAGCCCCGAGCACGCAAAGAGCCCGTGTGCGTCTCTGTAGTTCGCAACGGTCCAAAATGCCGCGGCCTTTCCAACGCCGTACGGGCTTCGTGGACCGAACGGGGTGGATTCGTCGGCAGGCAACTCGGTATTGCCGAAGCACTCGCTCGAGCACGCATTATAGACGCGAGAGCTCAATTTCAATCGATGGACGGAATCGACGATGTTGTGAGCGCTAAAAATGGTAGATTCGAGAGTCTGGATCGGTTGGTCAAATGAGAGGCCGACGGAAGATTGACTCGCCAGATTGTAGATCTCGTCGGGAGTCGTCTCGGAAATGACGCGCAGGACGCTGCCGAAATCGGCAGGATCCACGGAATGGAGCGTCACTTGGTCGCGGATACCCAGCCGCTGCAGATTCGCGAAGATGCCGAGTTCCTTGTCGCGGGACGTTCCATGGATCGCATAGCCGAGCTTGAGCAAATGCGCGGCCAATAGCGAGCCGTCCTGTCCCGATATTCCGAAAATTAGCGCTTTCTTGGGCATGGGGCGAACTGACTTCCGAACCGCGGTTGCAACACTATAGCTAGCTTTAAAGGTAGGCCGCCTCAAGAGCTAGCGGCTTGGGCGAGGCCCGTCGCGAAAGATAGGGGATTGCAACGGAGATGCTTCCTAGCTAACGAGACGTTGCAGCGCAGTTCTGGCGGGAGCGGACCGGTTTGCCAACTATCCGAAATATTGGCGTCATAGGCCTTGGCTACGTCGGCCTTCCAGTGGCGGTGGCGTTTGGTCGGGCCGGATATCGGGTCATCGGATTCGACATCAGCGCGGAGCGGATCGCCGAACTGCGTCGAGGTCAAGACCGTACGCGCGAAATCGAGACGTCGGAACTGCACGCGGCACGCATCGAATACACGGACCATCCGGGAGGTTTGAACGCGGCGGACTTCTTTATCGTCACGGTTCCGACGCCGATTGACGGTGCAAACAAGCCCGACCTCCGTGCGCTGTTGAGCGCATCCATGTCCGTCGGCAGCGCCTTGAAAAGGGGAGACATCGTCGTTTACGAGTCGACGGTCTATCCCGGTGCGACCGAAGAGGAGTGCGTGCCGGTTCTCGAGCGAGCCTCCGGACTCAAGGCTGGCGTTGATTTCCACGTCGGATATTCCCCTGAGCGGATCAACCCCGGAGACAAGGAACATCGCTTCGAGACGATCCAAAAGGTGGTGTCCGCGCAGGATGCCGATTCGCTCAGGATCGTTGCCGATGTCTATGGCGCTGTCGTCAGGGCCGGCATCTACCAGGCGCCCTCGATCAAGGTCGCTGAAGCGGCTAAGGTGATCGAGAACACGCAACGAGATCTCAACATCGCCTTCATGAATGAGCTCTCGCAGATCTTTCATGCGCTTGATCTCGATACCGGCGATGTGCTGGAGGCTGCCCGCACAAAGTGGAATTTTCTCCCGTTTCAGCCGGGGCTGGTTGGCGGGCACTGCATTGGGGTCGATCCCTATTATCTGACCTATCGCGCCGAGATGGCGAGGTATCATCCTCAAGTCATCCTTGCGGGGCGGCGCATCAATGACGACATGGGCGCACGGATTGCGCGAGAGTGCATTCGGCGTCTCCTGAAGAGGGGGGCTCGCGGTGGGATTGTCACGGTGTTGGGCGTGACGTTCAAGGAGAACGTGCCGGACCTGCGCAACTCCAAGGTCGTCGACATTGTCCGCGAACTGGAATCGTTCGGCATCAAGGTTCAGGTCGGTGATCCCTGGGCGGACCGCGCCGCGGCCCTCCTCGAGTATGGAATTGAGCTCTCCGATTTAGAAGAGCTTCAACCGGCCGACGCGGTCGTGCTCGCCGTCGCGCACGACACTTTCGTCAATCTAGGCTGGCCATTCTTGCAATCGCTCCTAAAAGAGGGGCAGGGTCTGGTCCTTGACGTCAAGGCCCGCCTAGACCGGGCGAGCAAGCCGGCTGAAATAGAACTCTGGCGACTCTAGCTTCTGAACAGGTAACGGGCGCAATGACTGATCAAAAGATACTGGTGACCGGCGCCGCCGGATTCATAGGTTTTCACGTTGCGCATCGGCTTGCATCGGCTGGTCGGGAAGTGATTGGGCTCGATGTCGTCAACGACTACTATGATCCCGCGCTGAAGGAAGCGCGCCTTCGTGTGCTGCAGGAATTTCCGTCCTTTCACTTTGTTAGGATGGATCTTGCCAATCGCGACGCAATTGCTCCATTCTTTTCCGAGTCCCGATTTTCCCATGTCGTACATTTGGCGGCTCAAGCTGGCGTGCGATATTCTTTGGAGAATCCGCATGCTTATGTCGACGCAAACCTGCAAGGCTTCATGAACATCCTTGAGGGCTGTCGGCATACGAAAATTCGGCACCTTCTCTACGCTTCGTCATCGTCTGTTTACGGCTCGAACAAGAAGCTGCCGTTCTCGGTCCATGACAACGTCGATCATCCGATCAGCCTTTACGCGGCTTCCAAGAAAGCAAATGAGTTGATGGCTCATGCGTACAGCCATCTCTTCTCCCTGCCGACCACGGGCTTGCGGTTTTTCACGGTGTATGGACCGTGGGGGCGGCCCGATATGGCGATGTTCATTTTCGCAAAAGCGATCGTGGAGGGCAGGCCCATCAAGCTGTTCAATGACGGGCAGATGTCGCGCGACTTCACCTACGTCGACGACGTCGTGGAGGCTATCGTCCGGCTGATCGATCTGCCACCCGCTCCCGGGCAGCAGGCTCCGACGGACGCTTCGGATCCCTCCCGCAGCGCCGCGCCCTGGAGGATCTATAATGTCGGAAACAACAGGCCCGAGCAACTAATGTACGTCGTTTCCCTGCTTGAGAAGGAACTGGGTCGTGTTGCAACGAAGGAAATGCTTCCGATGCAGCCTGGCGACGTCCCGGCGACATACGCCGATGTCGATGATCTCATGCGAGACGTCGGTTTCCGGCCGGCAACCAGCGCCGAAGAAGGAATCAGGAAGTTCGTCAAATGGTTTCGCAGATACCATAACGTCTAGTTGGAGGGGCCGCCGTGGCGGCCAGACCTTTTCCGAGTAGTCAACGAAGAGCGCAAGCAAAGGCTTCCATGCTCCCATCTGGCGCGACCACTGTCCGTTCGCGGGGGGGATAGGCGAATGCCCATTCGTCTAAGCATTCAGATTGAGACGCGACTTAAGCCGCGCCTCTTTCGGTTAAGACGTCGAATCGGACGAAAAATCCGGCTCGGGAGGCCGATCCCTGAACAGATAATCGCCAACATAATATAGCGCTATGAAAGCGCAGATGCCTATGGCAGCCGCGTAGTACATTACTACATCATTGTAGAGGAATGTCTCGAACTTCTGAACCGCGCTCCCAAGCATGATCAGTCCCTTGATTCGATGCCGATTCTATTCATAGCAGAACAATTTGCTTAATGAACCGTTAAAGGGGCGTATGTGGGATACTTTGAGCTGTTTACCAAGTTTAGGCTTTGCTCAAGCCTAACTCTCAGCCGAGAGAGGCGTGTACGTTCATTTCAATCAATACCTGAGAGCCATCTTCGCTTGCCGAGAGCACGCGCCAATCCGAAAACCTGTAAAGATCCACAAATTCCCGCCATGCCTTGAATTCATGGTTCGCCGAGTAGAACTCGTCAAACAAGATAATGTAGCGGTATTTTAGAGGGCCGCAGATCGTATCCAGGATAGGTCGCGTAGAAATATATAGATCTGCGTCGAAATGGATAAGCCGCAAGTCGTCAGGCCAGCCGTTTTTGGAGAGATAGCGAGTCACCGACTCACTGAACAGGCCTGACTCAATATTGACGTTTGGTTGCGGCGGTGGCGGAAACCCAATCCCGCGTTCCAGGTTAGCCACGATCTCTCGGCGTTTTTGGGGGTCATCGGCCCACAATTCAACGGGGCCGCCGAAACCTTTGATCGATCCGGCCGGCAATCCATCCCAGGATTCCGGTAAGCCTTCGAAGCAATCAAAACCAACTAAACGAAATGTCCGTGGGAGGTGATCGACGAAATACTTCAGTGATCCGCCATTGTTTGTGCCCAACTCAAGGAGCGTTCCTGAAGAAGAATTCGCATTTACCCAATTTAGCGCGATATTCCAGATGGGGTGCTTTCCGGTCGATTTATTGAAAGTCGGTACGATCGTCACACGTTGATCTCTTGCGATCCTCTCTTTCCAGAATTGCTCAAAGCGTAAAGTGTTTGCGATCTTCTGGATGGTGACGCCAAACCATTCAATCTTATCAATTGCGGTCGCAGAAAGTGAGGACAGTCGAGCCAGTAATCGTCGAGATTTTCCCGCGTGGCGGGGCCGCTCAGCGAAGGGCGCTGTTGCAACGAATAGCGGTTTAATCTGTTCATTCATTCGGACCCATCCGGGGGCAACGTGTATAAGCAACCGCAACCGGCACAGGGCTCAATCGGCCTAGGCGCAACAAACGTACATTGCATTATCTCGCCACTTTTAGGTTTGTAGCAGTTCTGCGCGATGAGCGGAAGCTCTCGGGGCTCGGGGACGGCTGCCCTGGGAGCGTCACACTTCGACCAACCTTGGCGCAACGTTGGTGTAATCCATGTTTAGGCTCGCCCTCAAGTCAACTTCTCTGGGGAAATGCACCTGTTTTGGCGCCTTAAAGGAGCCTACCTATGAAGCTCTTTGTAGTTTCTTCCGCACTAGACTAGCTGTGGTCTGCCAGGAGGTTGTCCATCTGGTCTGAACCGAGGAAGCTGAGGTTGCGAAGCTTCAGTGTTCCAAGGAGAGACCAGATGAACGTGCATAAGAATGCGCCTTTGACGCCCAAAGGTCGAGAGGCGATGGTGCGAAGCGTGGTCGAGGGTGGGTTGAGCCAGGCCGGCGCGGCTGACCTTTTCAACACGACGCCGAAGACCGTCGCCAAATGGGTCAAGCGCTTCCGCGCAGAAGGTGTGGATGGCTTGCTCGACCGCTCGTCGCGACCT
>NZ_LFJB01000115.1:0-1115 GCF_006658625.1 Bradyrhizobium sp. UNPF46 | reverse complement strand
CCGGCAACTGTTATGTTGACGGTGCGACCTTATAGATTTTTCGGTCGCGCAGCATAGCGTTGAGGATGGTCAGCAGCTTCCTGGCGACAGCAATGAGGGCGAGCTTCGCTGGTTTGCCGGCTTGGCGCAGCCGGTCGTAAAAGGCCTTGAAGCGGTCGGCGCGGCGAATGGCGTTGAGAGCAGCCATGTAGAGGGCGTCGCGGACGCGCTTTCGTCCGCCGCCGATCTTGCGCTTGCCTCGATAAGCCCCGCTATCGACATTGAAGGGAGCCAGGCCGGCAAGAGCGGCCACTTCCTTCGGCCCGAGACGCCCAAGTTCGGGCATCTGGGTGAGGAGTTGCATGCAGGCGACGGGCCCCACGCCGGGCACCGAGCGCATCAGCTGTGCATCGTCCGCAAGCTCCGGCTCGGCTTTGACGAGCGCATTGATCTCGGTCTCGATTTCAGCGATCTCATCATTGAGGACCTCGATGAGGCGAGCGATGCGTTCCGCCATGGCGCGGTCCTCGGCTTCGCTGCGGCGGTTCTTTTCCTGGGCTCGCATAGCAACCAGTTGGTCCCGCCGTTTTGCAAGCTTTGCCAAAGCGTTGCGGGCGGGTGTCGCGGCCTGCTCGGTGGCGGGCTTCATGGCGCGGGCGAAGGCCGCCAGCATCTGCGCATCGATCGGATCGGTCTTGGCGAGTTGGCCGCTGGCACGGGCAAAGTCGCGGGCACGGGCCGGATTGATACGGGCAAAGCGGATGCCGGCCCGATGCAGTGCCTCACGAAGCTCGAGGTCGTAGACCCCCGTAGCCTCGAAGACGACCAGCGCATCGCATCGCCAACGCGCCACCAGCTGTGTGATGGCGTGTGTCGCGTTGTCGATGCGTTCCGATACACCGACGGCCTCATCGAAAATATCGAGATGATGTTTGGAGACGTCGATTCCGACGCAACGAGAGGATATGATCACGGTGCCTGTCCCTGTGATGCGAGGTCTGTTGGCGCAGCCTCGTGCAACTGTTCAGGTTGTTGAATGGAACGGGCGGGAGACCGAGCCGGCTCACGGCGTCAAGCGCCAAGGACCCAACGGCTTCCCGCCCACCATCATTATGACAGGCTTTTCAGACACAGGG
>NZ_LFJB01000143.1:0-1170 GCF_006658625.1 Bradyrhizobium sp. UNPF46 | reverse complement strand
TCAAGAACGCGCCGATCCCGGGTTCGACCGGTGCTCCGAGCGTTCCGACCGGTTATGGTGCGAGCGGCAACGTCCTCACCGACGGCGCCGGCAACTCGACGGTCTATCTGCAGGCCGGCACGGTCAACGACGTCTTGAAGGCGATCGACCTTGCCACCGGCGTGCAGACCGCGACGATCAACGCCAACGGCACCGCGACGCTTGCGACCGCCACCGGCCAGACCAACTCGTCGATCAACGCTTCCGGCCAGCTCAAGCTCTCGACCGGCGTCAATGCCGACCTGTCGATCACCGGCACCGGTAACGCGCTGAACGTGCTCGGCCTCGCCGGCAACACCGGGACTTCGACCGCGTTCACCGCGGCCCGCACGTCCGGCGTCGGCGGCATCACCGGCAAGACCTTGACCTTCACCTCCTTCAACGGTGGCACGGCGGTCAATGTCACCTTCGGCGACGGCACCAACGGCACGGTCAAGACGCTCGATCAGCTCAACAGCAAGCTGCAGGCCAACAACCTGACGGCGACGATCGACGCCAACGGCCTGCTGACGGTCTCCACCACCAACGACTACGCGTCCTCGACCATCGGTTCGAACGCTGCAGGTGGTGCGATCGGCGGCACGCTGACCACGGCTCTGACCTTCTCGACGGCTTCCACTCCCGTCGCGGACACGGTTGCCCAGACCTCGCGTGCGAACCTGGTCAATCAGTACAACAACATCCTGAACCAGATCGACTCGACCGCCCAGGACTCCTCGTTCAACGGCGTCAACCTCTTGAACGGCGACCAGCTCAAGCTGGTGTTCGACGAGACTGCGAAGTCGAGCCTCAGCATCACCGGCGTGACCTACAACTCCAAGGGTCTGGGCCTTGCTGCGCTGACCAGCGGTGTCGACTTCATCGACAACGCTGCCACCAACAAGGTGCTGACCAACCTGAACTCGGCGTCGAGCACGCTGCGCTCGGAAGCTTCGGCTCTGGGCTCGAACCTGACGATCGTGCAGGTTCGTCAGGACTTCAACAAGAACCTGATCAACGTGCTGCAGACCGGCTCGTCCAACCTGACGCTGGCCGACACCAACGTCGAAGCGGCCAACAGCCAGGCGCTGTCGACCCGCCAGTCCATCGCGGTCTCCGCGCTGTCGCTGGCCAACCAGTCGCAGCAGAGCG
>NZ_LFJB01000142.1:0-1188 GCF_006658625.1 Bradyrhizobium sp. UNPF46 | reverse complement strand
CCATCCTCAACGCTATGCTGCGCGACCGAAAAATCTATAAGGTCGCACCGTCAACATAACAGTTGCCGGCTCTGCGCAGCAACGCTGGCGCGTTGCCGCTTGTCCGGGACACAAGGCATTACATCCTCTCCGCCGTCCACGTGCCCGTGCACAGCGCGCCGCGCCAGGTGCCGGAGCCGGAACTGCCGCTGAGGCGGCCGAAGCCGACGGCGCGCTTGATGCCGGTGCTCAAGGTGACGTTGATGCTGCCGGCGTCCGCGACGCGGCCCGACGCCGACACTGCGGCGTTGCTCGATGCGATCTGGCCGTTGCTGATGCCGATCGCGACGGTCGCGCCGTTGCCGCAAGTCTCGCTCGATGACGAGATGCGGACATTCCATGCACCGTCGAAAGTGGAGGTCGCCGCGCCTGCCTGCGTCAGCGGGAAGGCGATGGCGACGATGGTGGCGAAGAGACCTTTGCGAAAGCCGTTCATGACACGCCCCTTTGGGTGACCATGCGGGGAACCTGACATGGGCGCGGAACCGGCGATGTGAGACCTGTCACGCGCGCGGGAGGCTGTGTGAGGTAGCGCACCTCGCCAATCTCGCGGCAAAAGCAAAGGGGCCCGGTTCGCGGGCCCCTTGCAGTCGGATCGTCGATGTCGAAACTCAGTTCACCCGCGTCCAGGTCTGGCCGCCGCAGAACATGCCGCCGAAGGCGCAGCCCTGCACGCGCAGGCGGTCGGTGCCCTTCATCGCGATGGTCGAATCGTAGGTCGAGCCGGAGTTCGGATCGAGGATGCGGCCGGACCATTTCTGGTCCTTGCCGGGCTTCATGTTGATCAGGACCTGCTCGCCGTTCTGGTTCGATTTGCTGTCGACCGAATAGCCACAGAGATTGCTGCCGCACTGCTCGATGCGGACCTTGCCTTCCTTCTCCTCGGTGAGCCAGATCCCGAGCGGTGAATTGAGATCGCGGGTGGGCGCAGCCGCCGGGGCAGGCGGAGCCACGGCCGCAGCCTGAACCGGGGCAGGTGCGGGGGGCGCCGGAGCGGGTGCCGGAGGCGGCGCAGGAGGGGCCGCGGCTACGGTCGGGGCCGGCGGTGGTGTCACGGCGGGAGCGGCCTGCTGCGTGGCCGGCGCGGGCGCCGGAGGAGGCGCGGGCGGCGGCAGCACGGCGGTCTCGGCCGGCGCGTTGCTCGCGGTT
>NZ_LFJB01000137.1:0-1271 GCF_006658625.1 Bradyrhizobium sp. UNPF46 | reverse complement strand
TGTTTAGACCGGAGACATAGCTGACGCCTGTTCGGACACATCACTGACAGATTGGCCATTGGTCAAGTCGATAGATGCGACCTGCCAGCTGGCAAAGAAGACGCCGTAGTGGCCGTCGCGATCGAGCGGTCTGACGGCCAGTTGCTCGCCGCAGAAGGCCTGGGGAACTTTCCACATTTGGCCTTTGAAGGCGATGTAGCTTCGCGTCGAGGAGACGGTGCGCACGACTTCCCCCTCGTCGTATTGCACCCTCGGCACATGATCCGGCATGGCGCGAGAACTCGGCCGGTAGCGGTCGGCTGGGATACCCATGCCCAAGCTCTCATGAGGTCGCTCCAGATTGTAGATCGTGCGCCAATGGTCGAGGGCGCGCTGAACTTCAGCCAAGCTGCGGAACGTGCGCAGAGCGAACACTTCCGCTTTCAAGCTGCGATGGAAGCGTTCGTTCTTGCCTCGGCCCTGAGGATGACGCGGCCTGGCATGGACCACCCTGACGCCGAGCTTGAGCAGCCACACTTTCAGCGCGGTCCAGCGAGCGCCGGACGTGTCGCCCCAGGGAGAGCCGTTGTCGAGGTAGAAGGCCTCCGGCAGTCCATAGCGCCGGAAGGTTTCGGTCAGATGTTTCTGCACGTCAGGACGCTGCTCGTTGGCGCAGGCCTTCAGACACAAGGCATAGCGCGAGTGGTCATCGACCATGGTCAGCGGATGACAGCGCGCTCCGTTGGCAAGGGGCATATGGCCCTTGAAGTCCATCTGCCACAGCTGGTTGGGCGCATCCTTCTCGAAGCGATGGCCGGGAGGACTCGGCGGAGCTTTCTCGCTCGGCACGATCCGCTCATTCCGGCACAAGATCTGATGGACCGTGGAAGGCGCGGGCACAGTCTGGCCGCTGCGCTTGAGGCAATGGGCAATCTTGCGCGCACCCCAGGCCGGATGCTTGTCCCGCACGGCCAGGACTTGCGCCTCTACCACGGGCTCGCTGCGTTTGGGCATGCTCTTGGGCCGGCGGCACTGATCCGCCAGCTCACGGTCGCCAGCTCGCCAACGCCTCAGCCATTTGTAGCCCACATCGGGACTGATCCCGAACCGCCGGCACAGTTCCCGCCGGTTCGTTCCGTCCTGCAAGGCAAGTCGCACAAACTCGCGCCGCTGATCCATTACCGACACCTCGTTCCAGGGCATGGACGGCCTCCCGAATCGACCAATCCAGCCCATCTTGATGTGTCAGCTATGTCTCCGAACACCTGTCAGTGATCTGTCCGGTCTAAACA
>NZ_LFJB01000141.1:0-1477 GCF_006658625.1 Bradyrhizobium sp. UNPF46 | reverse complement strand
CTGGCTTCGGTGGCGGCCGAGCCGACCAATGCGGCGCG
The DNA here is from genome assembly GCF_006658625.1 of Bradyrhizobium sp. UNPF46. Lineage (NCBI taxonomy): Bacteria > Pseudomonadati > Pseudomonadota > Alphaproteobacteria > Hyphomicrobiales > Nitrobacteraceae > Bradyrhizobium > Bradyrhizobium sp. UNPF46. The sequence goes on along the minus strand of NZ_LFJB01000141.1, from coordinate 1,439 downwards.
GCGGTTGGTGCCTTCGGCGGTCGAGGACATCGACTTGGCGGTATGCTCAAGCTCGCCGGAGCCGGAGGCCATCAGGCCGACGAGCTGGCCGACGGAGGCGTCGAAGCGGTCGGCAAGCGCGACCAGGGCGTCGCGCTTCTCTTGCTCGCTGCGCGACTTGGCTGCCACTTGCTCCGCCTCCAGTGTGCGGGCCGTCAGCGCAGTCTGCCTGAGCACTTCGAGAGTCTCGGCCATGCGGCCGATCTCGTCGCCGCGGCCGGTCTCCTCGACGGGCTTGTCGATGGCGCCTTCGGAGATCGCCTGCATCCGGTTCTTCTGGCGGTCGAGCGCACTGAGCACGTCGCGGGCGATCAGCCAGGACAAGGTCGCCATCAACAGCATCAGGCCGATGCCGATTGCGGCGAGCTCCAGTGTCAGCGCGCGCACGTCGGCGTCGATGTCGTCGACATAGAGGCCGTAGGCAATTGCGACGTTCCAGGGCGCAAAGTAGCGCGCGAAGACCAGCTTGCGAACGGGAACGGTCTCGCCCGGACGCGGGAAAAGATAGGACAGTATGGCGCCTTCAGGGGCCCGTCTGGCCGTGTGGACTGTTGCATCGCTGATCACGATGCCATTGGCGTCCTTGATGCCGTTGTTCTTGCCCTCGAGCTGAGGCGCGCCGCCGTTCATCATGACGGTCGAATCGGCGGTGTAGACGACGGGATAGCCCTGGCCGCCGCCAAACTTCATCTGCCGGCCGCGCAGCTTGAACTGGGCCTGGGCATCGGCGAGCGTCATCTTGCCGGCGGCGACCTCGTCATGAAGCGATTGCGCGAAGCCGTGCAGCAGATCGACCGCCGTCTGCATCTGGCGCGCGCGATCGTCGAGCATGCGGGTCTTGCTGAGATAGGCCGATGCAACGATGAGCGCGGTCACCGTGAGCGCTGCGAGACAGACCATGCTGGCGAGCTTGGTGCGGATCTTCAGGTGACTGAGCAGCGTCATGACGGCCTCGGGAACGGTTGTAGAATGCTTGTTCTCGCGCAGCCGTATCAGGAAGTTCTTACCATTCCTGAACGCAGCGGATGGCGCGTTCCGGCGCGGCGCAATCCGCGCAGCCGTGGACACGCATATGCAGGCGAGACGCCAACGCCTGCGGCGACGTGTCCAGAAAAATATGGATCGTGATCGCGTTTACGCGGTCGAGCATCGGCTCAACCGATGCATCGATTCGTCGATGCATCGTCGCGTTCGAGCCACGGATGTCGCGCGGCCTACGCCGCGCGCACGCCTGCCAGGAAGGTCCCGACCTCACCGGAGAGCTGCTCGGCCTGCTTGGAGAGGTTGCTGGCGGCAGTGAGCACCATGCCGGCCGCGTTGCCGGTCTCGTTGGCAGCGGTCGAGACGCCGCCGATATTGGTGGTGACCTCCTTGGTCGCCTCCGCGGTCTGCGAGACGCT
>NZ_LFJB01000147.1:0-1499 GCF_006658625.1 Bradyrhizobium sp. UNPF46 | reverse complement strand
CTAGTACCTCGACACAGAGGTTTTGACTCTTTGTTTTTGCACCGCTTCGGCGGGTATTTTGGGGTAGGCGCGGCCCAATTTGGCGCGCGCCTTCTGGGTTGTGAACATCCAGTTGATCTGGGCGCGCTCGGCGTTGCGACGTTTTTCCCAAGCGACGGTCTCTCTGACAAGACGGGCATAGCTGTCGATGCGGCGGTCGAGACACTGTCGGACGAGGATTCCGATCTCGATCTCGACCATGTTGAGCCAGCTGGCATGTTTCGGAGTGTGATGGAACTCCAGGCGTCGTAGCAGCCGACGAGCCTGATCGGCCGGGAACGCCTGATAGAGTGCGCCGGCCGTATGAGTGGACAGATTATCGAGCACGACGCGAATGCGATCGGCTTTGGGATAATGCACGTCGACCAGTTCGCGCATGCACTCGGCGAAGTCGGTGGCGGCCCTGTGCGCGGTGGCCTTTACCTTGCGCCACGGTCGGTTCACGTCGATGACCACGAACAGATTGGCGGTGCCGTTGCGCCGATACTCGTAATCGTAGCGCTCGATCCGTCCAGGCTTTGCCGGGATCGGTGGCCGGACCTCGCCGATAAGCTGGACCGGGCTCTCGTCGAAGCAGACCACCGGTTGCCGCGGATCGGGCGGCGCGGCGTATAGATCGAGCACGTCCTCCATGCGCGCGACATATTCCGCGTCGACTTTTGGAATGCACCACATGCTCCTGCGCCATGGCTTGAGATCGTTCTCGGCCAAGCGCCGCCGCACCGTCTCACGCGACAGGCTCTCGTGAGACGTCAATCTGATCATCTCATCAGCCAGAAGCTCAAGCGTCCAACGCGCGCGACCGGCCGGAGGGCTCGAACAGGCGGTGGCCACAAGCAGGGCCTCCTCCTTGTCGGTGAGCTTGCGTTCCGCCCCGGCACGCGGCTCCTCACTCAGGGCGGCAGCCAGATTGCCTTCGACGAAACGCCGCCGGGTCCGGTAGACCGTCGAATGGCCGACGCCTACGCTGGTGGCAATGTCGTCGTCGCTGAGTCCGGCATCCGCCGCCAGCAGGATCTGCGCCCGCTTGAGCTTGCGCACCGCCTGGCTACCTCCACTCAGCAGAAGCTCGAGCTCCGTGCGCTCCGCGCAGCTTAGATCGACATGATAACGTATGTTCATCACAGCCTCCGTTCTGGAGGCCCAGCTGAATCGACCGATGAATCAAATGTCTGGCAAGACCCCGCCCGGCTTCACCCCTAAGCAGGGCCAGTATCTGGCGTTCATCGACGCCTACACCCGCGTCAACCGGCGCCCGCCGGCCGAGCGCGACATCCAGCGCTATTTCGGCGTCACGCCGCCGACCGTGCACCAGATGATCCTCACGCTCGAGCGCGCCGGGTTCATCCGCAGAACACCCGGTGGCCCACGCAGCATCGAAGTCCTCGTCGCCCCCGAGCAGCTACCGATCTTGCAGGACCCAGATCAACCAGTCAAAACCTCTGCGTCGAGGTACTAGT
>NZ_LFJB01000135.1:0-1580 GCF_006658625.1 Bradyrhizobium sp. UNPF46 | reverse complement strand
GGCGTCGCGCTCGGCCTTGGCCACCGCCTGAACCTTGAACTCCTCGACCGCGCCGGCCATCTCGCCGATCTCGTCCTTGCGCCCCAGGCCCGGCAGCACCACGTCGAAATTGCCCGAGGCCAGCTCGCGCATCGCCTTGCACATCGCGATCATCGGACGCGAGATGCCGTTGCCGAGCCACAGGGCCAGAACGGCGCCCACGGCCAGCCCGCCCAGCGCCATCATCAGCATCAACTGCTCAGTCTCGCCGATGGTCGCATTGGCGCTCGCCTCGATGCGTTGCTGGTCGGCAGTCAGATCCGAACGCAGCTCACTCGAGAGCTTGAGAATGGTTGCCGCCGTCTTGGTCATGTCGCCATTCGACTTGACGATGACCTTCACGTTCTCGGTCAGCTTTGCGAAGGAGGCGCGGTACTGCTTCAAGAGATCGCCGATCTCCTTGACGCGATCCGTGATCTTCTGGTCATTCGCATAGATGGAGACCAGCAAAGTCTCCAGGAACTTGATACGGGCGATCACGCCGTCGGCGGTCTTGGGCTCCGGCTTGGCGACGAAGGCGCCGACCGAGGTCGAGACCGCCAGATATTGCGAGGTGATGTCCTTGGCCGTGGTCTGGACCGATGCCAGTCCCGCCAGCGCGGCAGTATCGGCGAGATCGTCGAACTTGAAGCGGATCTTGTTGCCGACACTGTTGAGTTCATCGGCCGCGATCTTGTTGTTCTCGCGCGTCAGGGTAATGATCTCCCCGAACACCTTCGTGAAGCGCTGGAACTCGGCCTCGAGCTTGCCGACCTGCTCGCGGCGGGCGGCGCCTGTCGTGGCGGACATCGACTTGGCGATCGCGTTCTTCAGATTCGCTTCGGCGGCCTTGGCTGCGGTCTCGTCATCCGCCGCCCCCGTCAGGGTATAGGCTCGTGCCAGTCCTTGATAGGCGACCAGCTCGCGGTCGACCGTCCGAGCGAGATCGGCTTCCGACACGCTACTGCGATAGGAGGCCACGGCACCTGCGATCCGCTCGAAGCCGAAATAGGCGAAGGCCATGCTGACGGCGAGGATGGCGAGCACCGCCACGAAGCCGAGGATGATTTTTGCGCGAAACCGCAAAGTTGGCAGCTTCGATTGGTTCGACTTCGACTTGACCGACATTCCCCCACCCCATTCCATTCGCGGAAAACCAGGCGCAGCCCGGAAGCAGCCCGCTTCCTGACTCGTCCGCACGGTAATCGGCAAAGGATAAGCTGTGGTAAATTTATGGCGCCGCAACTGGCGGTTAGGTGACGCAGGGGAGCTACGCATTCCCTGTCGTCCCGGACAAGCGCGCCTTAAGCGCGCGCAGATCCGGGATCCATAACCACAGGATGTGGTTGGGCGAAGACTCGGAGTGACCAACGTCGCTCCACAATCTTCGCCCGGGAGTATGGGTCCCGGATCTACGCGCGCCTTAAGGGCGCGCTTGTCCGGGACGACGGCGGAGTGTGACGCGACAGCTCGCCCTACGCCGCCCTGATATTGCCCATGAAGCGATCGAGCTCGGCTCGCAGGCGGGTGCTTTCGGATGACAGCGTCTTGGCCGAATGCAG
>NZ_LFJB01000146.1:0-1720 GCF_006658625.1 Bradyrhizobium sp. UNPF46 | reverse complement strand
TCGGAAATCTCCTCGGCGATCGCCGCCGCAGTGGAAGAGCAGGGCGCGGCGACGCAGGAGATCGCCCGCAACGTGCAGCAGGCCGCGCAGGGCACCCAGCAGGTCTCCTCCAACATCACCGACGTGCAGCGCGGCGCGACCGAGACCGGCACGGCCTCCTCGCAGGTGCTGTCGGCGGCACAGATGCTGTCGAACGATTCCGGCCGGCTGAAGAACGAGGTCAGCAAGTTCCTGACCAACGTCCGCGCAGCATAGAGGCAAGGGCGCATTCTTCCGTCAATCAAGAGCGGCGCTGTGCGCCGCTCTTTTGTTCTCGGACATCTGCCGAAGGGCGGAACTGCTTCGCTCTTCCGGGCAATGCCGGCCGCAGTGCCGACGAGAGGCAATTGCAACCTTATGCCACGAGACGTTTCTCCGCGCGCGCGGGTCAATATGCCCGCAAAAGTCCGGGCCATTTTTATGATGCTGGCTCAGTAGGACTACGCAGTACCGTTAAGGGGAACGATCTCGCGGACGGTATAATCTTCAAGGCAGAACTTGCCGAGTTAAACGGCTTCCCCGCCCGACGAGCATTTCAACCGGAATTACTGAGGAATTTGATGTCCTGGATCAACGACGTCCGCATTTCGATGAAGGTTTCTGCAGTGTTTGCGGCGATCTGTCTCGTCGTCGCCGGCAGCACCGCTGCGATCTACAATTCGCTGAGCGTGATGAACTCCACGTCGAAGATGACGGTGCATACCTATCAGGTGCTGGAGCAGCTTTCCGATCTCGTCGGGGCCATGGTCAATTCGGAGACGGGTGTGCGCGGCTACCTCGTTTCCGCGGACAGCGCGTTTCTCGGACCTTTCGAATCCGGCCAGAAGCAGTTTCAAACAGCCGCGGCCAAGGTCGGCAGTCTGACATCGGATAACGCGACCCAGCAGAAGCGCCTCGAGCGCGTCAAGGCGTTCGCCAGCGACTGGACGGCCAATGTCGCGCAGCGCGAAATCGCGCTGATGAAGGATCCTGCAACGCAGTCCAAGGCCCGGGAGCTCGAGGCATCCGGCGCCGGCAAGAGGTCCATGGATGGATTGCGCGCCGTCGTGCAGGAGATGGATGCAGAAGAGCGGTCGCTGCTGACGACGCGTGCCGTGGCTTCCGACGCCGCATCGGCCAACGCGACGATGGCCATGTTGGCTGGCGGTATCGTCACCCTGTTGCTCTCGCTGGCCGGCGCCTTTGGCGTCGCTGTCGTGGTTACCCGGCCGATCCAGCGCATCACGACCGAGATGGGCGTCCTCGCCAAGGGCGATACGTCCGTGGCGATATCGTCCACCGAACGGAAGGACGAAATCGGCCAGATGGCCAATGCCGTCCAGGTCTTCAAGACCAATGCGATCGAAGTGGAGCGCCTGAAGGCGGAGCAGGTCGAAGTCGAGCGCCGCAACGCAGAGCAGCGCAAGGCGGACATGTTGAGGCTTGCCGACGACTTCGAGGGAGCCGTGGGCGAGATCATCGGCACGGTGTCCTCCGCCTCGACCCAGCTCGAGGCATCGGCCACCACTCTGACAGGGACGGCCGAACGCTCCCAGAGGCTGGCTACCACCGTGGCCGGTGCTTCGGAAGAAGCCTCGACCAACGTGCAGTCGGTCGCCTCGGCGACCGAGGAGATGGCCTCGTCGGTCGGCGAGATCAGCCGTCAGGTGCAGGAATCGGCGCGGATGGCGGGCGATGCCGT